>JADJJE010000037.1 GCA_016706685.1 Sandaracinaceae bacterium
GAGGCTCACCCCGAGTCCGTGTCCGACTCCCTCGCGGGCCTGTCCTTCGACTGGCCGGGCGCGGCCGTGGTGTGCGAGCTCATGGCGGACATGAACCGCCCGGGCCGGCTCGAGGGGCTGCGCGCAGCACAGGCCTCGGCCAGCGCCCATGTGCGCCGTGCCGCCGTGCTCGCTCTGGCCAAGGTGCACGACGCCGAGTCGGCCGAGTGCGTGAGCCTGTCGCTCTCCGACGACGACGTGAACGTGCGCGTGGCGGCGGCCGAAGCGCTGGGCGTGCTCGGACGGGCCCTCGGCGTGGACGTGCTGCACGGCTCGCTGCGGGTGGCGCTCGAGGCCGAGGCTCCCGCCGTGGTGGCCGCGGCGGCTCGCGCGCTGGCCCTGGCCGGTGACCGCAGCGCCATCCCCACCCTGCGCGAGAAGCTCGGCAGCGAGCGGGCGGGCGTGGCGCTGGCCGCCCTCGAGGCCCTGCGCGTGCTGAAGGAGCCCCTCGAGGCGTTGCTCCCCATGCTGGCGCGGCACTCCGATGAAGAGGTCGTGAAGCAGGCGCTCGGGCTGGTGATCGGGAGCAGCTCCCAGGCAGCCCTGGCCTGCCTGCGCGACGCGCTCGAGCACCCCACGTGGCACGTTCGGGCGTTCGCGGTGACGGGCCTCGCTCGCACGCCGGAGGCCCTGCCGTGGCTGCGCGAGCGTGCCCGCGTGGAGGTCGACCCCAACGTCCAGCGCGCCCTCGAGCAAGCTCTCGAGCAGGCCGAAGCACGAGGGGAGGGCTGAGTGCCGCTGCTCTTCGACGAAGGCCCATCGCTGGCCGTCGAGGACTTCCGGATGATCCGGGATCTGATCAACCGCTTTTGCGGCATCCACTTCTCCGACGACGCGCGCACCATCGTGGCGCGTCGCCTGCGCGAGCGCCTCGAGGCCGTGGGTCTCAGCGACTACGGCGCCTACTACCAGTACCTGCGCTACCACCCCGACGCGTCCATGGAGCTCGAGAACGCGGTGGAGGTGCTGACCACCAACGAGACCTACTTCTTCCGCGAGGAGTACCAGCTGCGCGCGTTCCGCGACGAGATCCTGCCTCAGCTGAAGGACCGCGCCGAGGAGCGCGGCACCCGGCGCCTGGCGCTGTGGAGCGCGGGCTGCTCGAGCGGTGAGGAGGCCTACACGCTCGGCATCCTCATCGAAGACTCGGGGCTCTTCAAGGGCTGGGACGTGCGCATCTACGGCAACGACATCTCGCGCCGCGTGCTGCACAAGGCTCGGCGCGCCGTCTACACCGAGGCCAGCTTCCGCACCACCGACGACCGCTACCTCCAATACTTCGTGGACGTCCCCGAGGGCCGCCAGGTGCACCCGCGCATCCGAGCCATGTGCCACTTCGGCCACCTCAACCTCCTCGATCACAGCCGTACGGCGATCGTGGGGCGCGTGGACGCGGTATTCTGTCGCAACGTGCTGATCTACTTCGACCCCGACTCCCGCAAGAAGGCCATCGACACCTTCTATCACCGGCTCGTGGCCGGCGGGTACCTCTTGCTGGGTCACAGCGAGTCGTTGCTCAACGCCAGCACCGCCTTCGAGCTGGTGCACGTGTCCACCGATCTCGTCTATCGACGCCCCGCCCCGCATCTCTTTCGCACGCCGTCCGTAAGCGAGGGTTCATGAGACATCTCCGCGTCTTGGTGGTCGACGACTCGGCCTACAACCGTCGCACCATCACCGAGCTGCTGACCGCGCTGCCGGCCGTCGAGGTGATTGGAAAGGCCGGAGACGGCGATGAGGCGCTGCGCATGGTGGCCGAGCTCCAGCCGGACCTGATCACGCTGGACCTCGAGATGCCGCGCATGGACGGCTTCACGTTCCTGCGCCTGATGATGGCGCGTCGCCCCACGCCGGTCATCGTGGTCAGCGGCTACTCCGCCAAGGAGAACGTGTTCCGCGCCCTCGAGATGGGCGCCCTCGACTTCGTGGCCAAGCCCACGCGCACCGTCACCAGCGACCTCAGCGGCATCAGCGCCGAGCTGGCCGAGAAGGTGGAGGTGGTGCGTCAGCTCTCTCCCGCTGGCCTCGACATCGGGCGTCTGCGGGGCAGCAGCGACTTCTCCATGGCGCCGCGCCGCACGGGCGTGAGCGATCGCGAGCCCAGCCGGCTCATCGTCATCGGGTCGTCCACGGGTGGGCCCACCGCGCTGGTGGAGGTCTTCCGGCGCCTGCCCACGTCCACCACGGCTTCGGTGGTGGTCGCGCAGCACATGCCCGAGCGCTTCACCAAGACCTTCGCCGAACGGCTGGACAAGACCGGCGGCATGCGCGTGGTGGAGGCCAGCGACGTGCACGCGCTCACGGCCGGCACGGCCTTCATCTGCCCGGGCGGTCGCTGCATCGAGGTGGTGCAGCTTCAGCGGGGCTTGGGGGTGAAGGTGGTGCCGCCCGACTCCTCCGACCGCTACGTGCCGTCGGTGGACCGGCTCTTCGAGTCGGCCGCCAAGGCCTTCGGCGCCAGCACGGTGGGCGTGGTGCTCACCGGTATGGGGGACGACGGCGCCAAGGGCGTGGTGGCGCTGCGTGATGCGGGCGGCATCGTCATGGCCGAGGCGCCCGAGACCGCAGTCATCTACGGCATGCCGGGGGCGGCGGTGCGCACCGGGGCCGTGGACCGAAGCTTGCCACTGCGCGCCATGGCGGAGCGCCTGGCGGAACTCACCAGCGCGTGAACGCCCATGAATACGCCAACATCATGCGCTCTGCGTTCACCCTTCCAATCACGCGTGAACGTCTGATAGTCTGAGCACGGCCGACGATGAGCGATCCCGACTCCAACCGCGCGAGCGACCTCCCCATGGACCTGATCAAAGAGCGAGAGAGTTTCGTGCGTTCGTTCTTGAAGAAGGGGGTGGAGTACACGGAGCACTTGCTCCAAGAGAACGCTCAGCTGCGCGAGGACTACAGTCGGATTCAAGAGGACAACGCCCGCCTCCGCGCTCAGATCGCCAGCGACGACGCCATCCGTGACCTGCTGCGCACGGTGGAGAAGCTCGAGTCCGAGCGCAAGGCGCTGCTGGCGCGCAGCTCCGAGCTCGAGGAAAAGCGTATCGAGCACCAGGGCCGCCACGATGAGATCGAGCAAGAGGTCAATGACCTCGCCAATCTCTACATCGCTAGCTACCAGCTGGGTGCGTCTCTGTCCCTGCGTCGGGTGGTCCGTCATCTCCGCGACATGTGCGGCCAGCTCGTGGGCGCTCACGGCTTCGTCATCTACGTGCTCGACGAGGGCACACGCATCGCCTATCCCATCGCCCACGAGCAGCTGGACGAGGCGTCCATCGTGCCCGTTCCCGTGGGCGTGGGCCCGGTGGGCGAGGCCTGCCTCACGGGCATCCCGCGCATCCGCGAAGACGGCGCGGCACACTTCATTCAGGGTACGCACGAAGACCCGGTCGCCGTGATTCCGTTGATCTCCGATGGCAAGCCCGTGGGCGCCATCTCCGTCATCACCTTGCTCGAACAAAAGAGCCAGTGGATGAACGTGGACCGTGAGCTCTTTCAACTCCTTGGCGCTCAGGCTGGTACCGCCTTGATCGCCGCCAACCTGTACGCCGCCTCCGCTGGGCCGATTCAAGCCCTCGCCGGGGTTCGGCAGAAGCTCGCCGCTGCTGAGGCCGCGTCCTCCGAGAGTACCGACTGAACATGTCCGAATTTTCCTGTCTAGTCGTCGAAGATTCCCCCATGATGCGTCAGCTCTTGGTGTTCGCTCTCGCGCGCATCAAGAAGCTCAAGGTCACCGAGGCCGAGGACGGCGTCGATGGCCTCCGCAAGCTGGCGGGCGGCAAGTTCGACCTGGTCATCACGGACATCAACATGCCGATCATGGACGGCCTGAAGCTCGTGAAGCGCATCCGCAGCGACGAGACCCACAAGGACGTGCCGATCATCATCATCACGACCGAGGGCTCGACCGAAGATCGGCAGCGGGCCATGGCGCTCGGCGCCAACGCCTACATCACCAAGCCCATCCAGGCGCCGCAGGTCATCGCCAAGGTCAAAGAGCTCTTGGCGGTGTAGTTCGCGGCTGGCCGCTTCCTCGGAGAACAGCTAAAACAGGGGTCATGACGGTGAATGTCGACCCCCGCTGGCTCTTCGTGAAGACCTGTCAGGACCTCCTGGGCAAGTCGAAGTCACCCGACTACTACGAGAAGCTGCGCATGGCGGGGCTGGTGAGGCACCTCATCGTGGGGCCGCGCTCCCTCCTGAGCATGGTCAACCGTGAGTCCGAGCTGCCGCTCGAGTTCTGGTTCCGTGAGCCTGGTGAGGACGCCACCGCGTGGCAGGGTCCCATGGGCTTCGACGCGTCGCGCCGCGAGCTGGCCAGCGGCGTGGTGCAGCGCACGGGCCGGGAGGCCTTCCTCGCGTCGCGCGTGGTGCACTGTCACCAGTGGTTGAGCGTGGAGCAGCTGCTCACCACGGTGGCGCATGCCTACGGGGGCTTCCTCAGCGACGTGCCGCACGGCCTCTCGCGCGAGGCTATCGTGGCTGTTGACGTGGCCATCCAGGAGGGTGGGGCGGGCCCCATCTCCATCGCGCTCCAGGAGATCACCGGCGTGGTGCTGCGCGCGCTAATCCCTCTGGCCAACCCCAGCGGAGAGCCCAAGCCGCGGGTGCGCCCGGAGCCCACGGCGGCGGCTGCTGCGGCGCCAGGCTGCCCGTTCAGCGGCAAGCTGCCCACCTGAGCGTCCCCTCGGCGATCTTGCTGGGGAGAGCGCAAACACGCTACACCCAGAGCACGATGGCTCACTCGAACACGTTTGCGAGTCGCTCGGTGCTGCGCGCCGCGGTCCAGGCGCCGCTGGGCGCGCTGCTAGCCGTGCTGCTCACCTGTGGGCTGCCCAGCGCAGCGCTCGCTCAGCAGGCCCAGCTCGCGCTCACCGCCACCAACCCTCCGGCGCAGGGGGCCGCCGTGCGGGTGGATGGCGCCGACATGGGCAACCTGCCGGTCACGCTCGAGGTCGCGCCCGGACGTCACCTCGTGCAGGTGGGACGGCGCGGGTACATCACGTTCAACCTGTGGGTGGACCTGACACCCGGCCAGGTGCTGCAGCTCCCCGTCACGCTGCGCAGCCAGGGCGGCGAGATGGGCTCCATCTTGGTGGCGGGCGACGTGTCGGGCGCGCGCGTGCTGGTGGACAGCGTGGACCGTGGCGCCACGCCGCTGGTGGTGGAGGGCCTCAGCGTGGGGTCGCACCGCGTGCGCGTGCAGCCGCGCGACGCCAGCCTCACGCCCTACGAGACCACGGTGGACGTCCGCGTGGACGAGCGCACCACGGTGCACTTCACCATGCGCCCCACCGTGACGCCGGGCAGCCTGCACGTCGCCGCCAACGTCATGTCCGCGCGGCTCTTCCTCGACGGTGACCCCCTCGGCGTCGGCGGGCGCACCATGGAGAACCTCCCGCCGGGCGAGCACATCGTCGAGGCCGAGGCCACGGGGTACCAGACGGCGCGGCAGGTGGTGCGCGTGGAGGCGGGCCGCCGCGCGGCGGTGGTGCTGGTCATGGAGCCCGTGCCGCAGGAGCCCGGCACCATCGTGGTGCGCGCCAACGTGCGTGGGCAGGTGTTCGTGAACGGGCAGGACTTCGGCCCCGCGCCCGTGGTGCTCGAGGGGGCCGAGCCCGGCAACTACGCCATCCGCGTGGTGGCGGCGGGCCACAGCGAGTTCCGCGAGGTGTGCACCGTGCGCCTGGGCGAGACCTGCACCGTGAGCGCCACCCTGATCCCCGAGCAGGTGCTGCTGCGCGTCACCAGCAACACGCGTGGCGCCTTCTTGTATCTGGACGGGGAGTACCGCGGCCCCATCCCCTTCGAGGGGCTCTTCCCCGTGGGGGCGCACCGCGTGGAGGTGCGTGCGCAGGGTCACGTCACGCACACCGAGCAGCTCATGCTGGCGCCCGGCGGGCCGCGTGACGTGGCGGTGGACCTGCGCCGTGAGGGCGCCCAGACCGTGGAAGAGGAGGTCGAGGCCGAGCACACCGCCACCGAGGTGCAGCGGGGGCTGCGCAGTCATGCTGCGTCGCTCACCACCACGCGCCACTCGTACTTCGAGATCGCCACCGGCTTCCCCTTCCTGCTCGAGGCGCGCATGGGCGGCAGCGTGCACGAGTGGCTGGACATCGGCTTTGGCCTGCGCACCTTCTTCGGTCTCACGGAGTTCGAGGCGCGCCTGAAGACGGCCTACCGCGTGCTTCCGTCGCTGTCGTTCGGTGCGCAGCTGCGCGTGGGCGGCGGCTTCGGTCCCGCGCACGACTTCCTGGATGGCGCGGTCACGCGCGAGTCACCCACCAACACGTTCCTCTTCTCGGTCGAAGCGCTGACGTCGGTGCACTTCGCGCAGGCGGGCAGCGTGACCGTGGTGGTGGGCGTCGACGCGCACTCCGACCGCTACCGCTCGGCCAGCCGGCGCGGGGCGGGGCGCTTGCGCATCGGGGGCATCGCCGAGATCGTGCTCTCGGACGCCTGGAACCTCATGGTGCGCTTCGAGGGCATCGTGGCCGGGCGCTCGCGCCCCATCATGAGCAACCTGGTGGGTGCGGAGCTGATCGACAACGACCCGCGCCTGCTCGGTCAGGTGGGCTTCACCTACAAGTTCGGGCTGCCGTCATGGTCACGCGAATGAGCGGGCGTGGGCGCGCGGCCATCGCGTTCGTCATCGTGGTGGTGCTCGGGCTGGGGTTGGCGCTGCGTCCGCGCGCCACTGACACCTCGGAGGTGGCCACATTCGAGTCCACCGTGCACGGGGAGACGCTGCGCCGCGGAGGCTTCGAGCGAGGCGAGCGCGTGACCACGCCGGCGGGAGGGCGTGTGCTGGTGCAGACCCCTGGGGGCGCGCGGCTCAGCGTGGAGGAGCTCAGCGAAGCGCTCTTCGTGACCGTGGACCCGCTGGTGGTGGAGCTGGTGCGCGGGGGCCTCACGGCCCGCACGGACGAGGAACCGCTCACGCTCACGCGCGGTGAGCACCGCATCCAGCTGCGCGAGGGGGCGGCCGCCGAGCTGTTGGACGGCCCGCCGCGCCTGGTGGTGACTTCTGGCACGGTCACGTTGGATGGTCGGACGGTGACGGGGCAGCGTGTGCTACCGTCCGCGCCATGATCGAGGGCCTCCTCATTGCCATCGAGGGTATCGATGGTGCCGGAACGACCACCCAGACCCGCCTGCTAGCCGACGCGCTGGCCGCGCGCGGTCTCCCCATCCACACCACGCGTGAGCCCAGCGACGGCCCCATCGGCGTGCTCATCCGCCAGATGCTCACCGGCCGGGTGGTGGTGCCCGGGCTCGGCGGCCCGCGCGCGCCCCGCTGGACCACCATGGCGCTGCTCTTCGCGGCCGACCGCGTGGACCACCTGGACGCCGAGGTCATCCCCAACCTGATGGACGGAGTGACGGTCCTCACGGACCGCTACGACTACTCCTCGGTCGCCTATCAGTCGCTCACCGCGGGCGGCGACCGCGCGGACACCATCGCGTGGGTGCGCACGCTCAACGCCCAGGCGCGGCGCCCGGACCTGACCATCGTGCTGGACGTCAGCCCCGAGAACGCGTCGAGCCGGAGGCAGACGCGCTCCGGCACTCGCGAACTCTTCGAGGAAGACGACCTGCAGGCGCAGCTCGCCAACTTCTACCTGCGCATCGAAGACCACTTCCCCGGCGACAACATCGTCCACATCGAGGCCAACGACGGCATCGAGGCCACGGCCGCGCGGGTGCTGCACGCGGTGAAGGTCCTGCGGCGGGAAGCCTGAGCCGCCCGGTCCGCAGGACCTCTCCCGCGCTGCGTCAGCGCACCACCCAGCGGGTCACGATGTCCACGCGTCCCACCACCACGCGCTCGTCGGTCAGCGTGAACGGGATGGAGCGCGTCTCGCTCGGAGTGCGCACGCGGATCTCACCGCGCACGGGCTGCTGGTCGGCGCGCTGCACGCGGCTGACCTCGATGTAGTAGCTGCCCACCGCAGCGCGGCGCAGGCCCAGGCGCTCGCGGCCGGTGCGCGCGGCGTCGTCGCCCACCACGCTCGTGCGGCCGCCCATCCAGCTGAGGCGCGTGCCCTGCGGCGTGACCAGCGTGAGGTCCACGTCGTCGCTGCCGCTCCAGGTGGCGTCCAGCATCAGGTCACCACGCACCGCCTCGGGCGACGCCGGGCTGTCCACCGCGGAGCGCGCGGTCTCCTGGTTGCGCGGCGTGTCCATGCCGCTCAGCAGCCCCTCGGCGCCGGTGGCGTCGCCGAGCGCACGGCGGCAGCGGGCCGCGCTCGCCACGTGGGTGGCGTCGTCGCTCTCCACCTCGGCCAGCGCCACGCGGTGGGAGCAGGCTTGCTCGGTCTTCCCGGCGCGCTCGTAGGCCAGCGCCAGCCGCTCCTGCAGGCCCTCGTTCTCGGGGTTCAGGTCCACGATGCCCGAGAGGTAGCGCAGCGCGCGGTCGCGCTCGCCCCGGCGGCCAATCACGTCGGCCAGGTAGGTGAGCGCCTCGGTGTCGAGCGCGTCGCGGGTGATCCACTGACGGGCCACCTCTTCGGCGCGCACCAGCGAGCCGGCGCGGGAGAGGGCTCGCACCAGCTCACGGTGGCGGTCGCGGCTGTCGGGCTGCTCGCGCAGCGCGGCCTCGGCGGCGGTCACGGCGGCGGTGTCGCGCTCGCGCACGCCGGAGTCCGTGCGGATGTAGCCCTCGCGGATGGAGACCCGGCGCATGCGGCGCATGCTGCCGCCCCGGCCCCGGTCGAAGGGACCGTCGTCGAAGGCCGCCATCTCCATGGGCGCTGCCTCTGCAGACGGCGCCGAGGTGCGGGCAGGCGCCGCCGCGGGCCGACGCTGCGCCACGCCGCCCTCGCCGCCCATCATGTCTGCGTTGCTGGCCCCCATGCCACGCGCCATGGACGCGGAAGACAGGGCCGAGTCGAGGTCACCGAGTGAGCCCACGTCCACGACACCGCTGGAGGTGCCCTCCACGATCTCGCCCTCGCCCGTCCAGGCCAGCGCCGGCCGCGCCCGGTCCACATCGAACGCGCGGAACATGGCCTCGCTCTCCAGCACCAGCATGGAGGTCTGGCTCGAGAGCACCTGGAAGGCCTTGCTCAGCGCCACGATGCGCGCGTTGTCGCTGCCCTTGGCGGAGCGCTCCAGCTCCGTGATGGTGGTGCTCGCGTAGATGCGCGGCACGAACGCGTTGCCCGCCGACGTGGTGGGCGTGAGCGTCACGGGGTAGCGGTTCTCGAAGGGACGCCCGGCCACCGAGCCCGTCAGGCGCAGCTCGCCGGTGGTGGTGGCGCCGCTCGCCAAGCGACCGACCACCAGCACCTCTTGCCCGGCGCGCAGCGTGGGCAGCGACGTGGGTGACACGTCGGTGACGCCCGCGGGCACCTGCAGCGTGGGGTTGCGCAGCGACGCGCCGTAGGTGGCCTCGAGCACCGCGATGGCGGCCTCGGCGATGCGCTGCCCGGGGACGAAGGGCACGTACTGCCCGCCACCCGCTTGAGCGATGACCGAGAGCCCGGCGGCGTCGGCGTCCTGCCCGATGCCCAGCGTGTTGAACGAGACCCCCGTGCGGGCCAGCTCGGTGACCTGTCCGGAGACGAGGCCGGGGCGCCGGAAACCCGCGGAGCTGAGGCCGTCGCCCACGTACACCACGTGCACGTCACGGCCGTCTTGGCCGGTGGCCAGCGCGTCACGGCCGGCGCGCAGCGCCTCCACCACGTTGGTGGAGCCGGCCGGCTCGATCTTGGTGAGGAAGCGCTCGAGCTGCGCCACCGCGTCCGCCGTGGGCGTGGTGGGGTCGCCGAAGCTCTCGCAGCGCACGTCGCACGCCAGCACCGTGAAGCGGTCGCGGCGGTCCATCTCGGCCACCACGCGGCGCAGCAGCTGGCTGGCGCGCTCGAAGCGGTCACCCACCATGCTCTGGCTCGAGTCCACCACGAAGGCGTAGCTGCGCGCTCGCTGTTCCGCCCACGCCGGGAGCTCCGGACGCAGCGCGAACACCACGTAGGGGCGCGTGTCGGCGTGCACGGCTTGCTGCAGCAGAACGCTCTGGTCCTCGGCGCTCTGCCGGTCGCTGCGCGTGCTGTCCGAGCGGCTCGTGGAGCGGTCGCCGGGGGGCGTGGTCGCAGCGCCCTGGAAGGTCCAGTAGCGCACCTCGGCCTCACCACCGGGCAGCTGGTAGTCGATGATCAGGTCGCCCGCGGGGCGGAAGTTGTCGGACGAGAAGCGCAGCCGGTCCGCGCCCTCTTCACGCGTGCTGGCCACTTCATAGCCGCGCGCCTTCGCTTGCGTGCCTTCGCCGGCCACGCGCACGTCCACCTCGAAGTGGCCCACGCGGGTGGAGTCGTCGTCCGCCGCGCTGTGCGCCATGGGGTACACGTAGCGCCGCTCGCCACCCGCCGAGGGGCTGATGGTCTGCTCGTAGGTGATGCGCACGCGCCGCTCGCCATGCGCCGGGATGGGGAAGATGCGCAGCTCGAAGCGCCCGCCGCGCTGCCACTCGAGCAGGGCCGGGTCACGCCAGGGTCCGGGCACCCAGATCCACTCCTCTTGCTGCTGCTGACGCTGCTGCTCGGGGGTGGCGTTGCGGATCACGCCGCGCCAGATGGCCTGCGCGCGGTCACGCCCCACGATGGCGCCCTCTTCCCAGGTGCCGTCGATCAAGAGCTGCAGGCTGGCCACGCGCGCGTCGGGCGGCATGGGGAAGCGGTAGACGCCCTCGAGCGTGTCGTCGCCGTCGTTGCGGAAGGCCTCTTCCACTTCGGTGCGGGCCACGTTGCCCACGATGCGCACGGACACCTTGTGCTCCGAGATGGCGAGCGGGCGCTCCTGCGCCTGGCGCTCACCCGGGCGATGCGCGCGCAGCTCACCGATGCCCGGCACCGGCATGTCTTCGTCGCCGGCCACGTCGCCCAGTTCGCTCCAGCCCACCTGGGACGCGAGGTGCATGGCGGGGGTCACGGTGGCGGCCACGCTCGGGCGCAGGATGCCCTCTTGGCCGGCCTTCACTTCCACCGAGCCAGCGGCGCCGTGCGCACGCACCTCGCCGCGCAGCACCTGCACGCTGGCCATGGCCGCGTCGGTGGTGAGCAGGAACTTGGTGCCCAGCACCTCGATGTGCCCGTGCGCCGTGTAGAGGTTCGCATTGGGGCCCGCCGACAAGTGCGCCACCTCGGCCAGCAGCTCGCCACGCTCGAGGCGCAGGTTGCGTGGCCCGGTGGTCTCGAGGGTGACCTCGCTGTCGCGGTTGATGGTCAGCTGGGTGCCGTCGCTCAAGCGCAGCAGCGCCCGGGTGCGAGCGTCCGTGCGGAACGTGGCGCCAGCGGTCACCGTCACGCCCTGCGCCGCCGGCAGGAACGCAGTCGCTCCGGCCATGCGCACGCTCACGCCGCTCTCGGTGGACTCGTCGGCGGCGCGCAGAACGGTGACCACCTCGGCGTTCCAGCCCTGGGCCGCCACCACGGGCGCCTCGGGGTCACCGCCGAACATGTTGCCGCCCACGTAGGCCAGCGTGGCCACGGCGGCGATGGCGAACAGCGCGCCGCCGCCCACCACCAGCGCGAGGCCGGAGCGCCGCACCCCCGCGCGGGGGGCCGCCTCGGGAGCACGCTCGTTGGTGTCAGCCACCGCGCTGGGCCGCTTCTTCTCGGGCACGGTGTCCACCGCCGAGCCGAACGCGTCCGCCTTGTCCTTGCGACCGCCGGCCCACGGGCTGTCGAGCGGGTCGGGCGTGCCCACCTGCGTGCTCACGGGCGCTGCGGCCACCGCGGCCACCGGAGCGGGCTGCGTCGGCACCGAGGCCACCGCCACGGGCACGGGAGCAGCTGCGGGGGCAACCTGGGCCCCGCCACGCGCGTCGAGCGCGGCCAGCACGCGGGCCTCGAGGCCCGGCTGCGGCACGAAGTCACCGCCGGCGTCGCCCACGCGGCTCGCCACGCGCTTCGCGTCGAAGAGCAGGTCGCGGGCCTCGTCCGACTCGGCCAGCAGGTCCGCCGCCGCCTGCAGTGCGTCGGCGTCGCCATCCACGGCGGCCGAGAGGTCGTCCAGGAAGCGCGCGTGAACGTCGCTGATGGGTCGCTTGTCGTCATGGCTGGTCATCGCATCACCTCGTCGGTCAGGGTCGTACGGAGCTGGAGGAGCGCACGGCTCACGCGCTTGCGGGCGGCCGGCTCGTCGATCGCCATCAGCTCGGCGATCTCGCGATACGGCAGCCCGCTCTCGTAGCGCAGCACCACCGCCTCGCGTTCGCTGGGCTTCAGCGCCTCGAGCGCGTCGCGCACCCGCATGGCCCGACGCCGTCGATCGAGGAGATCGGCGGGCGTCTGAGACTCGGGGCTCGCGTCGTGCACCAGCTGCAGCCGCCGCTCACGTCGCACCAGCGTCGTGAGCCGCTTCGCGCACAGGCGCCGGGCGATCCCGAACAGAAAGCCGCGCACGCTGCCCTCACCCCGATACTGGGGAAAGGCATCGAACGCGGCGATCAGCGTCTCTTGGGTGGTCTCTTCGGCTTCTGCGGCGTCCCCCAAGAGGGCCATGCAGAAGCGCCCGAGAGCGATTCCGTGGTGACGAGCGGAGAGTGCCACCGCGTCGCGATAGGCCCCTTGGCGAATCGCATCAGCGATGGGATCAGGCTCGTTCATGATTGTTGCGTGCGCCTCCATCGAAGAGAGGTGCCCATGAGCCCCCGCTTCGTGACCAACTATTTTCGATGACCCTGACGAACCTCATTGTTGCGCCAGGAACGGAATCAGCCCCGAGAGGCAGCAGCTGAACAGCAGCGCCCCAGGAGCCCGATGATCAGCCCGATGGCTCGTGACCCGGCGGAGTTGCCCGCCTGGTGAGCCCGCGCCATGGGCCCGCCCAGCGGTGCCCCCAGCCCGGTCACGCTCTCGTCCGGCTTGCGGGTGCTCTTGTCCACGATGACCGCCTGCGGGATCAGGTGAGGCGTCGCGGGCCGCATGCCCTCGGGGGCGCGCTTCACCGCTGTGCCCAGCGCCACCACCTCCACCAGGCCCGAGCCGATCTCGCGGATCTGCAGCCGGTTGCCGATCACGCGGTCCGCGCCGATGGCCTGCGCCTCCTTGCGAACCAGCTCGAGCGCGTTCTCGCGCGCCTGATAGATGAGCTGCGTGACCTCGGGCAGCTCGCCGCGCTGGATGCTGCGGAACAGCGCGCCGATGCTGGCCGCGACGCCCAGCGAATACACGCTGGTGGCCATCACCAGCTGATGCGGGACATACCCCATGGCGGCCAGGTTCCAGAGCTCCTCGCCGCTCAGCTCGCTGGTGACCACCTGGTGCTGCGGCACGGGACCACTCGACAGCAGGGGGTGGTGCGAGGCCGTCCCCGTGAGCAGCAGCTCCACCGTGCCGGGGCCGTAGGGCAGCATGCGCACCTGCACGTCCACCACGGCGTTGGCGCCCGCCGCGGCTGCCTCACGCCGCAGGCGCTCGAGCGCGGTGTGGCGGATCTCGTTGTACATGGAGGAGAACTCTTTCACCTCGCCACGCGCCAGCGTGCGCACGCTGCCGGTCAGGCCGCGCCCGATGCCGAGCGCGTAGGCGATGTTGCCCATCACGAACTTCACCGGCTGGTAGCCCGCGTCGAGGTGGCAGTAGAGCTCGATGCCGCTGGCCGCCGACGAGAAGAACGGGACCCCGCGGTCCGTGTGCACCGCCGTGCCCTGCGAGAAGAACTCGGTGAAGCCCGCCAGCGTGCCGAGCGTGGTCTCCACCCCGGTGATGCCCTGCGCGCCGCTGCGCTGCGCCTCTTGTTCCATGCGCGAGATGGCCGAGTGCCGGCCGTCGCTGATCATCTCCGTGATCTGCCGGATCTCACCGCCGGACACGCTGCGCCCAATGGCCCCGAGCGCGCCGCCGAGGCCCATGGAGTAGACGCTGTTGCCGACCGCGATCTCGCCGGGAGAGAAGCCCTTCTGCGCCAGGCAGTAGATCTCGTTCCCCGACATTCCGCTGATGAACATGCGCGCGCTCCGTTCGTGTCCGAGCCGAGGGGGACCCACCCGCTCGGTGCTCGCCGTGAGCGTACCGCAATGCGCGCCGTCAGGTCGCGCTGGTCGTGTGGGCGGGCGGCGCTGCCGTGAGCTCCACGCGCTCGCGCAGGAACTTCTCGATGCGCAGCTGGATCTCGACCGGGTGCTCCACGGGCGCGCCGTGGCTGGCGGCCCGCACCAGGAAGTGCTCGGCGCCCGGGATGCGGTCGGCCATCTGCTTGGCCAGCTCCGGCGGCGTGAAGGTGTCGCCGTCGGCGGCCACCACCAGCGTGGGGGCGGTGATGTTCGGCAAGAGGTCCTCGGCGCTGTGGCTGCCTGCGGCATCCAGCAGCGTCAGGAAGCGGTCCGGGTCCATGGTGGCGATGTGGTCCCAGTAGCGCTCGAAGTCGGCCAGCCGGAACGTGCGCTTGTCGATCTCGCCCGAGAGGGTGCCCAGCCGGTAGGCCACGCTCGCGGGGATGCGACCGAACACGCCGCGCGCGGCGCTCCGGTTGCGGGCCACCAGGGTGCTCACGGTGGGCAGCACGCGGTGCAGCATGTCGCCGCCGTGGAAGGTGTGCGTGATGCGCCCCGAGCTGCCGCACAGCAGCACCAGCCCGGCCACCCGGTCGGGCGCGAGGCGGTAGGCCTCGAGGGCCACCTGCGTGCCCATGGAGTGGCCCAGCAGCACCGCGCGTTCGAGGTGCAGGCCGTCCATCACGCGCACCATGTCTTCGGCGAGCGCGGGCAGCGTCAGCCGCGAGAGGCTGGCGCCGCTGCCGCTGCGCCCGTGCGAGCGATAGTTCCAGTGCACCACGGGGTGACGCTCGGCCAGCATGGGCATCAGGTGACGCCACGCGAAGCCGTCACAGCCGATGCCGTCGTTCAACACCAGCGGGATGCCCGCTGTGCCCACGCCCGCGCGACCATAGAAGAGCGGCACCCCATCGATGGCCGGCAGGGTGCCGTGTTGCTCGTAGAGCTCGAGGTCCATCGCGCTCACACTGACGCGTCCCGCGCCGAGGCGCGAGCGGATCAGTCGTCCGAGTCGGCGTCGTCGATGTCGTTGACGGACGGCAGCTTGCGAATCTCGGACAGGCCGATCTTCACGCAGCGCTGCACGATCCAGGAGAGGGAGCGGTCGAGCCGCGCGGCCTCGTGCTGGATGTCATCCAGCATCGACTCCGGAAAGTAGAGACTTTGCTTACGCTTATCTGACCCAGACATGTACCTGCCTCCAACGAGCGCACCTGCGCTTCGGGTGTGGTAATTCCCGTCCTACCTGTAGGATGGCCTGTATGTCAATGCGCATCGCACCCACCTCGTCGCCTTCGTCCCCCCCGCACGGACCTGGCCCCACACGCCGCAGTGCAAGAATCGCACTATGGGCAAGGGGTTTCCGACGTGTTTCGGGGTATCTGGCGGCCGCGATCTTGGGTGGCCTGGTGGCCATCGCGGCGGTGCCTTTTGCGTCTGCAAACAGATCGTCAGCAGACGGAAGCGAGCCGAGCCCCTTCGCCAACCTGGGCATCTTCGCCCGCGCGCTGGCCCACGTGGAGGTCAGCTACGTGGAGCCCGTGGACAGCGAGCGCCTGGTCCAGGGGGCCATCCGCGGCATGCTGGGCAGCCTCGATCCGCACACCACGTACCTGGACCCCGAGGAGTTCGCCATGCTGCGCAACGACGCCGAGGGGCGCTTCGCGGGCATCGGCGTGGAGGTGGGCGTGCGGGACGGCTGGCTCATCGTGCTGGGCGTGCTGCCCGAGAGCCCGGCGGAGCGAGCGGGCTTGCTGCCGGGGGACCGCTTCCTCGTGATCGAGGGGCGGGACGCGCGCGACATGCGGCTCCCCGACGCCATCCGGCTGATGCGCGGCGAGGTGGGCACGCTGGTGCGCGTGACGCTGCGGCGCGAGGGCGAGGCCGCCGACGTGCGCGTGGAGCTGCGCCGGGGCTACGTGGAGGTGGACGCCGTCACCTCGCTGCTGCTGCCCGACGGGGTGCTCTACGTGCGCCTCTACACCTTCTCGGACAACACCACGCCAGCGCTGCGCGAGGCCATCGACACGGCCCTGGCGGCGCGCCCCGAGGGGCTGCGCGGGGTGGTGCTGGACCTGCGCAACAACGGCGGCGGGCTCCTGCACCAGGCCGTGCTGGTGAGCGACGAGTTCCTCGACAGTGGAGTCATCGTGACCACCCGTGGGCGCGGAGGCGTGCTGCTGCAGGAGAGCACCGCGCACACCGCCGGGACGCGCCCGCGCTGGCCCATGGTGGTGCTGGTGAACGGCCTCACGGCGAGCGCCTCCGAGATCGTGGCGGGCGCGCTGCGCGACCACCAGCGCGCGCTCATCGTGGGGACGCGCACGTTCGGCAAGGGCAGCGTCCAGAACGTGGTCGAGCTCCCCGACGGCAGCGCCATGAAGCTGACCGTGGCGCGCTACTACACGCCCAGCGGGCGCTCCATCCAGGCGGAGGGCATCGCGCCGGACATCGAGGTGGCGCAGGTGCCGTCGTCGGTGCTGCGCCTGGTGGGCGGGTCGTCGTTCAGCGAGCGCTCGCTCGAGGGCCACCTCGACGGGCAGGACGCCACCGTCGAGCCCGAGGGCGCGTCTCCGGCACGAGGCGCGGAGCGTGAGGGCGGTCAAGGCGAGCGGGCGCCCAGCTTCGAGCACGACGTCCAGGCTCGCACCGCCCTCGACACGCTGCGGGCGCTCATCCGTGCCGAGGCGGCCGCGGCTCCGCGCTGAGCTGCGGTTGGGTTCCACCACGCCACCATCCGAAAGCACGACGGCAACGTCCCACGGCCAGCTGCCGCCCGTGGAGGGCCAAAAAGTCGCAAAGGAACCTGACAAGTTGGCAGTCCGTGCCACAATCCGCGCATGCGACAGACGGGACTATGGGCCGCGCTAGCGCTTTCGCTGGCGTTCTATGGGTGTGGTGAGGAGGACTCCTCCGCCGACTCTGGTGTGGTGGCTGACGGCTCTGTTGACGTCGGGGTCGCCCCGGACACGGGCACTCCGGTGGACGTGGGTACCCCCGTGGATACCGGCACACCTGTGGACACGGGAACTCAGGTGGACGATTCGGTGCCCTGCGACTGCACTCCCGGGGACGTGTGCTGCGACCCATCGTGTCGATTCCGCCCCGACGAGTTCCAGTGTACGCAGACCCTCACCTATTCGTGTCAGGGCGGCGGCGGTTGCGGCGCGACGCTCGAGCTCAACTCGAACCAGACCTCGTGCAGCGGCAGCTCCGCGCAGTGCAACGGCGCAAACACGTCCAGTCCGCCCATTACTCTGAACTGCGGAGCGGGCAGTCGGTGCGTTCCGCAGACCATCACCAACGGGGACACGAGCGGGTTCGGCACCACCTTCGGCTGCGTCCCCGACGGCTCCTGTTGACGCCAACCCAGGTGCCCCAACGGTGCTATGGGTCGGCGGCGAGCTAGCCGGCCCAGCCCACCAGCGTGGTGGGCACCCGCTCGAGGAACACGAAGGTCACCCCGGGCGTCTCGCCGGCGCGCGTGTCCACCACGCGGAAGTCGTCCTCGGGGTAGGTGAAGAACGTGTCTGCGCCCTCGGCCTCGCGGTCCACCTCGGTGACCACCAGCCAGGTCACCCGCGGCAGCGCCTGCGCGTAGAGGTCGCCGCCGCCGATCAGGTACGGCATGGCCGCCTCGCCGCTCACCGCCGCGAGCGCCTCCTCCAGGCTGTGGGCCACCGTGACCCCCTCGGCGTGGAACTCGGGGTTGCGCGTGATGACCACGTTGGTGCGGCCGGGCAGCGGCTTGCCGATGCTCTCGAACGTCTTGCGGCCCATGAGCACCGGGTGCCCCATGGTCTCGCGCTTGAAGTGCTGGAGGTCTTCCTTGATGCGGAAGACCAGCTGGTTGTCGCGGCCGATGGCCCCGTTGTGCTTGGCGCGCGCCACGATGAGACCGAGCGGCGCGAGCGTGCCCATGCCGTCCGCGCTCATACCGCGACCGGCGCCTTGATGCCCGGGTGCGGGTCGTAGTCCAGCAGCTGCACGTGCTCGGCGGTGAAGTCCTCGAGGCGCGTGACGCTGGGGTCGAGGCGCAGCGTGGGCAGCGGGCGCGGCGCACGCGAGAGCTGCAGCGCGGCCTGCTCCACGTGGTTGTTGTAGAGGTGCACGTCGCCGAAGGTGTGCACGAAGTCCCCCACGCCGAGGCCCGTGACCTGCGCGATCATCATGGTGAGCAGCGCGTAGCTCGCGATGTTGAAGGGCACGCCCAGGAACACGTCGGCGCTGCGCTGGTAGAGCTGGCAGCTGAGCTTCCCGTCGTCCACGTAGAACTGGAAGAGCGTGTGGCAGGGCGGCAGGGCCACCTGGTCGGCCTCGCCGGGGTGCCAGCCGCTCACGATCAGGCGCCGGCTCTCGGGGTTGCGCCGAATCTCGGCCACCACGTTGGCCAGCTGGTCCACGCCGTCGCGCGCGTAGCTTCCATCGGGCAGGCGCGTGGCCCCGAAGTTGCGCCACTGGTGGCCGTAGACGGGGCCCAGGTCGCCCGCTTCCCGGCCGAAGCGGGCCGTCTGCTCGGGCGTGGCCCACTCGTCCCAGATGGTGACGCCGCGCTGCTGGAGCCACTCCACGTGCGTCTCGCCGTGGATGAACCAGAGCAGCTCGTTGACGATGCTCTTGAGGTGCACCTTCTTGGTGGTGAGCAGCGGGAAGCCCTCGGCGAGGTCCACGCGCAGCTGGTAGCCGAACACCGAGCGGGTGCCGGTGCCGGTGCGGTCGCCCCGTGGCTTGCCGCGCTCCACCACGTGCTGGAGCAGCTCGAGGTAGGCCTTCACGGGTTCTCGTCCACGGCCTCGATGGCCTCTTCGAGCGGCGACACGGGGGAGGGCTCGGGCGGAGAGCCCGACTCGCCGATGGGCACGGCCCGCACGGGGCGACGGGCTTCGTCGCGGCGCACCGAGTAGCGCACCAGCGCGCGCAGGATCTCGTTGCGCTCGAGGTCGCCCACCAGGCGCTTGATGTCCTCGTAGATGCTGGGGTCCTGCAGCAGGCCGCCGATGGTCCCGCGGCCGGCGCGCACGTCCGCCGTGATGGCCGCGATGTCGTCGCTCGCGCGCGTGAGGTTGGCGATCAGCTCCTCGCCGGCGTTGCCGTAGATCACGTCGTGCGCGGTGCCATCGCCGGTGCGCACGGCCTCGAGCAGCGTGGCCACCTCGTCGGTGGCGCGCCCGATGTTCACGAGCGCCACGCGCCCCTCGTCGCCGTAGATCAGCGCGTGGGCCGTGCCGTCGCCGCGCTCGATCTCCTCGGCGATGCGCCGGATGCTGCGCGAGGTGCGGGCGAACTCGTCGCTGGTGGCGCGCAGGTTCCCGAGCGTGGCGTCCAGCTCGGCCGCGGTGGCCTCGTCGGTGAGCAGGTGCTGCACGGCGCCGTTGCCGTCGGCCATCATGTCGGTGATGCGCGCCACGTTGGCGGCCACGCGCGCCACGTCGCGGCTGAAGACCTGGTCGCGGAACGGGTCGGTCGCTAGGCGCAGGTTCTCGGCGGTGCCCTGCACCTCGGCCATGGCGTTGCTGGCCGCCGTCATCAGGTCGCCCGAGGTGGAGGCGGGCAGCGGCTGCTCGGGGTCCCACAAGGGCAGGGCGCGCAGGCCCACCGTGATCTGCATGAGCTTGTCGCCCAGCATGCCCTTGCTGCCGATGGAGACCTGGCTGGTCCCCTCTTCGTAGGTGCCCGCCGTCGCGCCCGCGCGGCCCCGAATGAGCGCGGCGGCGTCGTTCACCACGCTGAAGCGGACCTCGATGCGCCCGTCGTCCATGAACTCCACGGAGTCGATGGAGCCCACGTTCACGCCTGCCACCGTGACCACGCTGCCCGGCCGCAGGCCGTCCACGGTCTCGAAGATGGCCACGAACTCGGTCTTGCGCGTGAACAGGTTCTGCTGGGCGCCGACCACGAACGCCAAGAAGGCGATGAGGGCCAGCGCGAACGTCACGAAGAGCCCGACGCGGAGCTGAGTCTTGGAGTTGGGTTGCATATCAGATGGCGTTTCCGGACTGGGCCGCGCGCGGCGGCTCCTCGACGGCGTTTCCCTCGATGAAGTCCTTCACCATCGGGTCCTGGCAGGTGACGATGGCGCGGATGTCCCCGCTGAAGATGATGCCGCCGTTGTTGATCATGGCGATGCGGTTGCTGACGCGGATGGCGGTGTGCATGTCGTGGGTGACCACCACGGACGTGATGTTCAGCGTGCGCTGGAGGTGCAGGATCAGGTCGATGATGCGGTTGATGTTGACTGGGTCGAGGCCCGTGGTGGGCTCGTCGTAGAGCAGTACTTCCGGACGCATCGCGATGGCCCTGGCCAGCCCGACACGCTTCTTCATACCGCTCGAGAGGCCCCCGGGCCACAGGTCCTGTTTGCCCTCGAGGCCCACGTAGCTGAGGCTCTCGGCCACGCGCTCGCGGATCTCCGGGTCACTCAGCTCGCCCACGGAGCGCAGGCCGTAGGCCACGTTCTCGCCCACCGTCATGGAGTCGAACAGCGCGGCGGCCTGGAACAGCATGGCGATGCGGCGCCGGATGGGCAGGTACTCCCGCTCGCTCAGCCCCGAGATGCGCTTCCCGTCGAACACGATCTCCCCGCCGTCGATGCCGAGCAGGCCGATGAGCATGCGCAGCATGACGCTCTTGCCCTGGCCCGACCCGCCGATGATGGTGAGCGCCTCCCCGGCCTCGATCTGGAGATCGAGGCCACGGTAGATGACCTTTGGGCCGAAGGCCTTCTTCACGCCGCGAAACTCGATGAGCGCCACGCGCGGGAGTCTAGCAGCTGGGGCGCGGGGGTCGCGCTCCTCCTTCCTCCATGGCGGGACGGTGGCGTCATCGATCGGAGGGCGACGGGCATCGCTCGCGCTGGCGGGGGCTCGGCTGCGCTCACCGGAGCGGGTGGGGCCGGTGGGGGCGGGGTGGTGCCGGTGATCGGGATGGGATAGGTTGCTGGCGGTGAGCGAGCTCGAGACGGCGGCGCGGGCTGTTCCCCGGGTTGCCCGCGGGGTGGCGGCGGCGCTGGCCCTGCTGGGGCTGGCTTGTGGGGAGCCGGCGGAGGACTCCTCGCGGGTGTTGCGGTCGCGGGCCGAGCCTCACCTGCGCGAGTTCGAGACCTTCGATGCGTGGGCGCGGCGCAGCCTGGACGCCGATCTCGCCCTTCGGGATGAGCGGGCGCTCGAGGAGACGGTCTTCGCGCCCATCCGCCGGGAGCCCCACATCGTGGCCGCCTGGGTGGAGCGCGCAGGCGCGGACCCGCGCAGGGTAGGGCTGCGGACCGAGGCACCCCTCACGTTCGACTGGGTCGAGCTGCGCGGGGTCCCCATGCTGGCTCGTCTCGAGGCCGCCGACGCGGAGCTGCCGGACGCCCGCTCCCCCCAGGGGCCGCCGGTGCGTGTGCTGGTCTTGTCGCGGGAGGCCGACTCGGCGCGTGGCGGTGGCGACGTGCGCGTGACCGTCGCGTTCGAAGCGCCCGCCGAATGACCCCCGCCACCCGGCTGGGGGCGAGGGCTGCGACGCGAACGACGTCTATCCACCGAGCGCGCCCGCCGCGGATGGGGCCTACCACGCGTGCGTCGACTACTCCGACGGCCGCGTGATCTCTGCGCACTGCACCGCCAATGGCGACTCGCGCGCGCTCCGCTACGAGCTCGCGGTGGGGCGTCAAGAGGCGCCGTAACGCGCGCTCGCTAGACGATGATGCCGAGCGTGGCCAGCGCGTCGAGCCCCGCCTCCATGGAGAAGCGTGTCTTCTTCAGGGTGTTCTCGCCGGGGTGGATGCGGTAGCCGTGCGCGGTCGAGAGGTCCGCCTTCACCAGCTTCGTGCGCGAGAAGACCGCGTCGCGCAGGTCGCTCCCGCGGAAGCTGGCCTCGCTCAGGTCGGCCCCCGTGAAGTCCGCCTCGTGAGCGACGCAGTCCACCACCTCCACCTTGCGCATCTTGCGCCCGGCGAACACGCCGTAGCTCAGCACGCAGCCCTCGAAGCTCACGTCGAAGAGCAGGTCGCGCGCCACCGACCAGTCCACGCCCATCAGCTTGGTGTGCTCGAAGCGCACGTCGCGGAAGCTGCACTCCGCCACCTTGGCCATGGTGAGGTCGCAGCGCACGAACACGCACTCGTCCAGGATCACCGCCTGCAGCTGAGCCTCGTTCATGGCCACGGCCTCGAAGCGGCAGCGCGCGAAGCGCTTGCGACGCAGGTCGATCCCCGGCAGCGCGCCACCCGTGAAGACCTCGTCCTCGAAGTCGTTCTCGCCCAGCAGCCGCTGCCGCAGCGCGGTCGTGTCTCGGTCGTCGCCCATGGCCGCCTCCCTCAGCGCGGGTCGCTGACGCGGCCCAGGAAGAGCACGGCGCCCGTCTGGCGGTCCATCAACAGGAACAGGAACGGGTGGTCCGCGATGAAGCGCGGCGGCTCGGGGCGGGGACGCGCGCTGCGTGTGACCATGACCACCGCGGTCGCTGCCGCCGCCTCGGTGCCCTCTTCGTTCACCTCGATGAACGCCTTGTGATAGACCTCGGAGATGTAGAGGCCCCCTGGCAGCGTGGCGATGCCACCGAAGTCGGCCTGCGCGTCGAACGCGAGCGGCATGCCCAGGGCTTCGAGGTGGTCGGAGAGACGCGCGGTGGGGGGCTCCATCCGGAAGCGCGGGATCTGCACCTGCACCTCCACCTCTTGGAGCGCGCTGCGCCAGCGCGAGAGGCTCGCTTGCGAGAGCTGGGCCTCCACGGCCGGAAGGGCTGCTGCGCCCGTGCGCTCGGCGGGCAAGACGAACACCATGCTGAGATCGCCACCTGCGTACGGCATCTCCAGCACGCGCACTCCGTCGGGGTGGTTGGCCCACGCAAAGCGTCCCTGCAGCGTCATCGCGGGCACGTCGACTTCCGTGCGTCCATCCACCTGGAAGCGCCGCGGCAAGGTGTCACTCGGGGCGAACTGGGTCTGCCACGTGCCCTTGAAGTAGATGGCGTTGGCCAACACCATGCGCGTGAGCGGAGAGATCGACCCCCTCGGAAGCAGGTCGGCGATGCGGTCTTCGGTGCGCTGCTCCACCCACTGGTTGATGGTGAGGCGCGAGGGGTCTGGAGCGCCCACGAAGTCCAGTCGCTCGAGGGGCGCGCCGTAGCGTTGGCCCGTGAGCCTCACGAAGCTGTCCTCCACCGGCACGCTGCGGTCCGCGAAGATGCGGTTGGCCACGCGCAGCGTGGCGGGGCTCCGGCTGTTCCAGCTCCGTAGCGCAGCGCCATAGGCCGCGCCCAGGTCATCCACGGTGGGCCCCACGTGCAGCACAGAGGCCATCTGGGAGGCGGTCTCGCCGCGCGCTCCGGCGTACGTCATCGACAACGCGAGGTGCACGCTGGCGGGCGACATCACCAGGTTTCCGGGGGTCCCCCGCATGCGCGCGTACAGGTCGAAGCCGAGCTGATTTGCGCTCGCGAGCGCCTCACGCACGTCCTGGCTGTCGGCGGCTGGTCCGGTGCCGTCATCGACGGGCGGTTGCTCGATGGGCGGTTGCTCGACGGGCGGTTCCTCCACCGCCGCGCTCGGCTCCGTGGTGGCGGGGGGCTCGCTCGGCTGCGACCCACCACAGCCAACGAGGAGGACGAGCGAAAGGAATAGGAGGCGTGTCACCGCGACACCATAGCGCCCGCGGTGGTTCCCCTTCAATGCTTCACGTAAGCTGCTCGCGTCATGCCCGCACCCATCCTCGCGTCCGTGCTCGCCCTCGCTCTCTGGACCCACGTCATGTGGTCGTGGATGTACGTCACCCGGCTCCCCGCCATCGGCGCGTCCAAGATGAAGCTGGACCCCAACGCGCCGCGCGGTGAGCAGATGGCCACGCTGCCCGCGCGCGTCCGTTGGAAGGCGGACAACTACAACCACTTGATGGAGCAGCCCACCGTGTTCTACGCGGTGGCGCTCGTGACCGCGGTGGTGGCGCCGACCGACTCCGTGGCGGTCATCATGGCGTGGGTGTACGTGGCGCTGCGCGTCGCGCACAGCCTGCTGCAGGCGCTGGTGAACATCATCCCCTTGCGCTTCGCGCTGTTCGCGCTGTCCAGCATCGCGTTGATCGCGCTCACGGTTCGCACGGCCATCGCATTCTTCTGAAGCGGGCGCGCGGTCGGGCGGCCCCGACCACACCTCACCGAGCCGCGAGCGTGAGCAGGAAGCACGCGCCCCAGGGGCCCCCACTCTCGGGTGGCTCGGTCTCGAGCGTCAGCGCCCCGCCGTGGGCCACGGCCACTGCGCTCGCGATGGCGAGGCCCAGCCCCGTCCCTTCGCGCTCGGCGTCGGTGGTGAAGAAGCGGTCGAAGATGCGCGCGCGGTGGGCCTCCGGCACGCCTGGCCCGTGGTCACACACACGGATCTGCGCGGCGCGCGGGCCGAGATCCACGCTGACGCACACCTCGGCTCCTGGCGGCGAGAAGCGCACCGCGTTGTCGCACAGGTTGAGCAGCGCGGTGACCACGTCGGCCTCACGCGCGGGCACACGCACGCTCTCGGGCGCCCGCACCAGGCGCACGGCCACCTCGGGCGTGCTGGCGCGACGCGCCACGTCGTGGGCGAGCGGCACCAAGTCCACCTCCACCTTGCCGTCCTGACTCGCCTCGATGCGGCTCAGCTCCAACAGCCGCGACACCAGGCGATCGAGGCGCAGTACGTCCAGCTCGATGTTCCTCAGGAAGCGCTGACGCGCGTCGGGGTCTTCGGCGGCGCCCTCGCCCAGCAGCTCGGCCGCGCCACGAATGGACGTCAGCGGCGACTTGAACTCGTGCGCCACGTCGGCGGCGAAGTCCGAGATGTAGCGCATGCGGGCGTCCAGCTCGCGCGTCATGGTCGCGAACGACTCGCTGAGCTCGCGGATCTCCCCGCTGCCCACCAGCGGCACGGGCACGTCGCGCTCACCCCGCGCGATGCGCTGCGCCGCGCGGGACAAGCGCGAGAGCGGCCGCGAGATGGTCCAACCGAGCGCGAGGCTGACCAGGGCGGTGAAGACGATGGCCACCGACAGCACGGAGATCAGGCCCTGCCGAATCCGGTAGAGCTCCAGCAGCACGGGCTGGGTGCTGCGCACCACGTAGACCACGGCGACCACACGGCGCGCTTCCATGACCGGCTCGGCGACGAATAGCAGCACCTCGGGTGAGCGCTCGCGCACGCGGGTGTAGCTGGCGCGCTCCCCCGCAAACGCCCTGCGCACCTCTTGCCTCGCGGCCAGCGCGGGCCAGCGCTCGTCTGGGCCCTCGCTCCATGCGGCGCGTCCCCCGTCGCGAGGGCGGCTCGCATCGGCGCGATATGCGCGCGACGTGGGGTCACCCGCGCCCTGCGTGCTCGTGGGCAGCAGCGAAGGCACGCCGGGCTCGGGGCCCTCGGGCGGGCCATCTCGATGCGAGTCCAGCAGCACCTCACCGGTGCGCGTGACCACGCGGATGCGTGCGCGGGTGTCGGCGGCCGCTCGCACCAGCACGTCTTGGTGGAACGCGACGTCCAACGCATCACCGGCGGCGGAGGAGGCCTCCACCATGCGCCTCACCAGCACGGCCTGGTGGCGCATGTCGCGCTCGAGCGCGCCCAGCAGCTGGCGCTCGTACAAGCGCGCGAACTCGAGCCCGGCCACGGGCACCAAGAGCACCACCAGGTTGACGATCAGCAGGCGCAGCCCGATGCGCCCGAGCGTGCGTCGCACCCTCAGCAGCCAGTGGCTCACGGTGCCTCGCGGGGGCACCTCACGCGCCCGCCGCCTTGTAGCCCACGCCGTGCACGGTCTCGATGGGATCGCGCCCCAGCTCGCGGAACTTGGCGCGGATGCGGCGCACGTGTGTGTCGAGCGTGCGCTCGGTCACCAGGTTGTCGAAGGGGTAGGCGCGCTGCATCAGCTGCGCGCGGGAGAGCACCACGCCGGGACGCTCGAAGAGAGCCACGAGCACGCCGAACTCGGTGGCCGTGAGGCGCAACACGGTGTCGCCGCAGCGCACCTCGTGTCGCTCGAGATCGATGCGCACGCCGTCGTGTGTGAGCGTCTCGTTGGCGCTGGCCGTGGGCTGGGCCGCGCTGCCGCCCCGGCGCAGCAGCGCCTTCACGCGGGCCACCAGCTCGCGCGTCCCGAAGGGCTTGGTCAGGTAGTCGTCGCCGCCCAGCTCGAGGCCGATCACGCGGTCGATCTCCTCGCCGCGCGACGAGAGGAACAGCACCGGCGTGGCCGAGTCGCGGCGCAGCTCGCGGCACACATCGAGCCCGTCCAGCTCGGGCATCATGACGTCGAGCACCACCAGATCCACGTCGCCTTGCCGGGCCCGATCGAGCGCGGCCCGTCCGTTGGTCACCAGCGTGACGCGATAGCCCTGGCGCTCGAGGGCGTATTGCACCACCTCGCGAATGCGAGCTTCGTCATCGGCCACGAGGATGTGCGCTGCCATCGCGCGAAGTGTACACGTGCGCGCGGCTTTTAAACGAGGAGAGCGCCCCGAAGGACGCTCTCTGCTCAGGTTGGCCCGTGTTGGGCTACTGGAACTGGGCCGGGTTCTCCATGTGCACGATCACGCCGTTGCACATGATGATCTTGCCCGTGCCGCAGGTGAGCGTGCTGCAAGTGGTGGGGTCGAGACCCAGCGGTGCAGCGCGACCTTCGTCGGAGGCGGTGATGGTGGAGCGAGCGCCGTCCTGAGCGACGGTGGCTGCCGTGGCCGGGACCTGACAGACGATGCTCTGGTAGGTGGCGAAGACGTTCGGGTGGAACGAGCCCGCCGCAGCCGCACCCGACGGGTCGTAGGCGCAGGTGCTGGTGATGGACGAGAGGTGCCCGCTGATGGCCAAGCGGTTCATGCCGCCCATGAGGCCATCGCCGCCGGTGGCTTCGTCCACCATCTGGTTGGCCTTCCACCACAGGTACCCACCCGTGCCGCAGCTGATGAGGAGGATGAGCAAGCAGCAGCCACCCAGGATGAGCGGCAGCTTGCTCTTGGGCTTCTCGCCCTCGGGCGCCATGGGCGCGCCGCCGAAGCCGCCGCTGGGCTGGCTGTCACCGAAGCCGCCGCTCGGAGCTGCTCCGGCCGGAGCGCCGAAGCCACCGGCCGCCGGCGCACCGAAGCCGCCGCCAGCCGGCGCGCCACCTGCGGGAGCGCCGAAGCCACCCGACGAGGGCGGGGGCGAGCCGAAGCCGCCCGCGGACTCGGGCATGGTGGCGCCGAAGCCGGACACCGCGCCGGCCGCCGGTGCACCGAAGCCGCCATCCGAGGGAGGGGGAGCGCCGAAGCCGCCACCCTGAGGGGCGGGCGCGCCGAAGCCGCCACCCTGCGGGGCGGGCGCACCGAAGCCGCCACCCTGCGGGGCGGGCGCACCGAAGCCGCCACCCTGCGGGGCGGGCGCACCGAAACCGCCACCCTGCGGGGCGGGAGCGCCGAAGCCGCCACCCTGCGGAGCGGGAGCGCCGAAGCCGCCACCCTGCGGGGCGGGAGCGCCGAAGCCGCCACCCTGCGGGGCGGGCGCCGGAGCGCCGAAGCCACCGCCCTGCGGAGCGGGAGCACCGAAGCCACCGCCCTGCGGAGCCGCCGCGGGGGCGCCGAAGCCGCCACCCTGAGGGGCGGGAGCGCCGAAGCCCTGCGGGGCCTGTGCCGGAGGCGGAGCGCCGAACGGCGCGGGCGCGCCAGCCGGAGGAGCCATGCCGGGAGGCGCCGTCATGGGCCCCAGCATGGTCTTCTGGAACGCGAGGTCCTTCTTTGCGGCCGGGGGCTGAGACGCACCGGGGGCTGCGGCAGGCGGAGCTGCGGGCGGAGGCGCAGAGGGCGGAGCCGCTCCAGCAGGTGCACCCGGCAGCGCGCCGGGGCCGCTCATCATCATGGTGCCCTTGAAGCGCGCAGCCTTCTTCTTGGCCAGCTCGGTTCCGCAGCTGATGCAGTTGCTCGCTTCGTCAGTGTTCGGTTTTCCGCACGAGGGACAGTAAATGGTCACTCTAGAAACCCCTCCGCCCGTGGGCGGTCATGGACGCAGTTGCGGCCGGATATGGAGGGCCGCGAGGGCGGCCAGAACGTGTTTGCAGAACGTGGTGGATACTCGGTCGCGGCAAGCTTTGGACCCACCGCGCCACGAGCGAGGCACTGCGCACCCCGCTCTCGGCCCGGCTACCCTACCGGGTTGTTGTCGGTCTGCAAAGTACAAATCTCGCGCCCAACCACAGTTCCCACCTCCGCAACCCGCCGGAAACCCACCGTTCTCGGAACGCAGAGAGCTGGCGTCCCCGGACGTCGATACCCACCTCGCGCTGGCTGCCCGTCCCCCCATTCTGCTCGTCGAGCCCCAGCAGATCGCCGTCGGATCCAGTCGAGCCCCAATCGCGCCCCATCGTGTCGGATCTCCGGGCCCCTCCCAGGTCGGACCCGAGACGTTGGCAGCAGCCGGGACGGGGCGGGGGTCAGCAAGGGCGTGGGGGGGACCCAGAAAGCAAACGCAGCGCAGCGAAGTGCCGCTTTCAGGGAGGACCAGACAGGACGCGCCAGCGCGTCCGTGCCCGCCGCGACCCCCGCCCCGCCCCGGCGGATCGATCACGCCTCCGATTCACCACCTCGCACAGCCTGGACATCCTTGACACGGGCCCCCCCGCGGCCTAGCGTCCCCCCGCCCAAGGCCCTTCCCAGGATCCTTCCCCCGATCTCACGGGGGGCCTTCGGAACCCCTGCTGCGTGTTGAGTTTCAACCGCCCGGATGGGCACGTACAGCGGCCCGCTAGGCAAGCCCGAGAGCACTATGGCCTTCGCCCTCACGCCCGAGCGAGAACAACAAGTCGACGACATCATCACCCGCTACCCCACTCGGCGTGCGGCCCTGATCCCGGTCCTCTGGGTGTGTCAGAAGCAGAACAGCTGGATCAGCCCGGACGTCATCGACTACGTCTCGGCCCGGCTCGACATCTCGGCGGCCGCCGTGAAGGGCGTCGTCACGTTCTACACGATGTTCCACGAGCACGAGGTCGGCGAGAACGTCGTGTGGGTCTGCCGCACGTTGTCTTGCGATCTGCGCGGCGCAAAGGCGGTCCAGGAGCACCTCGAGGAGCGCTTCGGCTGCCACGCGGGTGGCACATCCACCAACGGGAAGTTCAGCCTCTTCAAGGCCGAGTGCCTCGCGGCGTGTGGCCAGGGGCCCATGATTCAGATCAACGATCGCTACTTCGAGAATCTGGACCTCACGAAGCTCGACGAGATCCTGAACGCGTACGAGAAGGACGGCGTGGACGCCGCCGAGAAGCGCTACGCGGATACGGCCATCTACAACGGCCACGTGCCGCCCCCCGGCATGGAGCCGCCGCCCCCGCGTGCGTCGCTGCCGCCCGCCGCCACGCGCCCTGCCGCGCCCGCGGTCCCCCGCCGCCTGGCTGCGCGCCGCCCGGTGGCACCGCCTGCGGGTCCGGCCTCGGCGTCTCCCCGCGCCGCCTCGATAGCACCCCCAGCGCGCCCGGCGTCGGTGGCACAGCCCACGGGTCCGGCCGCGGCGGAACCACCCGCCCAGCCGGTCTCGGCGCCACCGCCCGCATCCAGCCCGCCGCCCGTCTCGGTCGCTCCGCCGGCTGCGCGCCCCGCGCCCAAGGCCACGTTGGTGGGCATGCCCGCCGTCACCGCGACGCCCACACCCAGCAATCCACCGCCCGCCGAGACCAGCTCGGCGAGCGCGCCCCCCAGCGACGATGACGCCAAGAAGGGCGAGGAGTAGGACATGGCCGAACCCCAGAAGCTCCTGACCGCGCGCTACGATCTGCCCGAGAGCTGGACGCTCGCCGTGGCCGAGAAGCACGGCGCCTACAAGATCGCGCGCCGCGCGCTGACCATGATGCAGCCGCAGCAGATCAAGGACGAGGTCAAGGTGGCCGCCATCCGTGGTCGTGGCGGCGCTGGCTTCCCGGCCGGCATGAAGTGGAGCTTCCTCGCGCCGAAGCCCACCGACCAGGTCTACCTGGTGGTGAACGGCGACGAGTCGGAGCCCGGCACCTTCAAGGACCGCTCCATCATGGAGCTGGACCCGCATCGCCTCATCGAGGGCTGCATCGTCACCTGCTACGCCACCGGCGCCCACGTGGCCTACATCTACGTGCGCGGTGAGCTCGGCTTCTCCATTCAGCGCCTCGAGGCCGCCGTGCAGGAGGCCCGCAAGGCCGGCTACCTGGGCGAGCGCCCCTTCGGCAAGGCCTACCCGGTGCAGGTGCACATCCACTCGGGCGCGGGCGCGTACATCTGCGGCGAAGAGACGGCGCTCCTGAACTCGCTCGAGGGCAAGCGCGGCGAGCCTCGCCTCAAGCCACCGTTCCCGGCCAACAGCGGCGCGTTCGGCATGCCCACCGTGGTGAACAACGTCGAGACCATCGCGGCCATCCCGGACATCCTCGAGCTGGGCGGAGAGCGTTGGTGCAAGCTCGGCAAGCTTCCCGGCGACGGCGGTCTGCGCTTGTACGGCGTGAGCGGCCACGTGAAGCGCCCCGGCATCTACGAGGCGCCCGTGGGCATCACCATGCGTGAGCTCATCGACCACTACGCGGGCGGCATGCTCAACGATCGTCCGCTGAAGGCGGTCATCCCCGGCGGCTCCAGCACCCCGGTGCTGCGCCCCGATTGGAAGGTGGACGCCCCCGCCGCAGACCATCCGCTGCACGCTTGGCACGGCATGAGCGAGATCGACGTCCCCATGGGCGTGGACACCTACCGCGCGCTCGGCACCATGCTGGGCACCTGCTGCGCCATCGTCATGGACGACAGCGTCAACATGCTGGACGTCACGCGCAACCTGATGCGCTTCTACAAGCACGAGAGCTGCGGCCAGTGCACGCCCTGCCGCGAGGGCAGCGGCTGGTTCGTGGACATCCTCGAGAACCTCTGCGACGGCAAGGGCAAGGTCGAGGACGTGGAGACCATCGCAGGCATCGCGAACAACGTCATGGGCAACACCATCTGCGCGTTCGCCGACGGCATGGCCATGCCGCTGCTCGGGTTGGTCCGGAAGTTCCGCGAGGAGTTCGTGGCCGCCGCCGAGGCGGGTGGCCTCCCCGCTGGCACGCGGCACGACAACCCCACGAGGGCGCTGGTCGAGGGCAAAGCAGCATGAGCACCGCAGGTTTCCTACTCTTCGTTTTCAGCGCGGCGCTCGCCATCATCGGCGCCGTGATCACGGTGGCGTCGCAGCGCCCTCTCCGCGCGGCCATGGGTCTGCTGGTCCATGTGGTGGCGCTCTCGGCGCTCTACCTCACGCTGAACGCGCACCTCTTGGCGGTGCTCCAGCTGCTCATCTACGCGGGCGCGGTCGTCGTGCTCTTCGTGTTCGTCATCCTCTTGCTGGGCCCGGCGGGTCACTTCGAGGGCAACGCCGAGAAGATCGTCGGGCGCGTCATGGCGGGCTGCACGGCTGGCGCCGTGCTGCTGCTCACCGCGTTCTCGCTCTCGCGCCACGACGCCGAATTCGGGCCGGTGTCCGTCGACTACGGCACCGTCGAGGGTCTCGGAAACGCTCTCTATCGGGGGGCCATGGCGCCCTTCGAGATGGTCTCCATCACGCTGCTGGTCGCCGTCGTCGGCGCTGTCGCCATCTCCCGCGTGCGCACCGCCCGTGAGAAGGCCGCGGACGCCGAGGACGCCGAGGCGCGCAAGCTGGCCAACGCCGGGGGGAACAACTGACATGGACGTCGGCATCGGCGAATACTTGGCGCTCTGCTCGGTCCTCTTCGGGATCGGCGCCATCGGCTTCCTCACGCGGCGGAACATGCTGATTCAGCTCATGACCATCGAGGTCATGCTGAACTCGGTGGTGTTCATGCTGCTCGCGTTCAACCGGGTCCACACCGGCACGCAAACGGGTCAGGTCTTCGGCTTCTTCGTGATCGCCATCGCCGCGGCCGAGGCGGCCGTGGGGCTCGCCATCCTGATCAGCTACTTCCGCATCAAGAACTCCGTCGAGACCGATAAGGCCGACCTGCTCAAGCACTGAAGGCGCAACGATGTTGTCGAACGAATCCGCCCTGCTCTTGATCGTGGTGTTGCCTATCTTGGGCGCCCTGATCAATGGCCTCTGGCTGCGTCCCGAAGACAAGAAGTACGTCAGCATCATCGGCCCCGGGTTGGTGGGGCTGTCGTTCGTCTTGGCGCTCTACAACTTCATCCACCTGCTGGGGCTGAAGAGCGACGGGGTCGAAGACCCGCGCATCACGCTGCACCTCTACGAGTGGTTCTCGTTGCAGCTCCCGGGTGGCAGCGAGCTCCCCGTGAACGTGACCTTCGCCATGGACTCGCTCAGCGGGCTCATGACGCTGGTGGTCACCGGCATCGGCACGCTCATCCACATCTACAGCCTCGGCTACATGAGCGAGGAGAAGTCGTACAGCCGCTTCTTCGCGTACCTGAACCTGTTCACGGCGTCCATGCTCATCCTGGTGCTGGCCAGCAACCTGGTGCTCATGTTCGTGGGCTGGGAAGGCGTGGGCCTCTGCTCCTACCTGCTCATCGGCTTCTGGTTCGAGAACAAGAGCTACGCCGCCGCCGGCCGCAAGGCCTTCGTGGCCAACCGCGTGGGTGACCTGGGCGTCATCATGGGCATGTTCACGCTGGTCATCGCCACGGGCTCGTTCGAGTTCGAGTCCATCAACGCGCTCGCCACCAGCAACAGCTCCGCGTTCATTCGCCCGTTCCCCATCGAGGGGCTCAGCATCTCGCTGGCCACCGTGGCCTGCCTCTTCCTCTTCCTGGGCGTGACCGGCAAGTCCGCGCAGGTGCCGCTCTACATCTGGCTGCCGGACGCCATGGCGGGCCCGACGCCCGTCTCGGCGCTCATCCACGCGGCCACCATGGTCACGGCGGGCGTGTACCTGATGTGCCGCCTCTCGCCGGTGTTCCTGCACAGCGACACGGCCATGATGGTCATCGCGGTGGTGGGCACCATCACGGCGCTGCTCGCTGCCAGCATCGCCGTGGTGCAGCACGAGATGAAGAAGATCCTGGCCTACTCCACCGTGAGCCAGCTGGGCTTCATGGTGGCGGCCTGCGGTGTGGGCGCCTTCAGCGCCGGCTTCTTCCACGTGTTCACGCACGCGTTCTTCAAGGCCTGCCTCTTCTTGGGCGCCGGCTCGGTCATGCACGCAGTGCACGCCCATGGCGATGCCGACATCTTCAAGCTGGGCGGCATGAAGAAGTACCTCAAGATCACGCACTGGACCTTCCTGGTCAGCTGCTTGGCCATCGCGGGCATCCCCGGCTTCTCGGGCTTCTTCTCGAAGGACGAGATCCTCTATGGCGCTTCCGCCATGGCCATGTCCGACCACGGTGACGGGCTCTCCACGGGCATCGGCTGGTTCGTGCTGGTGGGGCTCAGCCTGGCGGCCTTCATGACCGCCTTCTACATGTTCCGGCTCTACTTCCTGACGTTCACGGGCACCTACCGGAGCGGGGACCACGGGCACGACGAGGGTCATGGTCATGACGACCACGGTCACGGGCACGACGACCACGGCTACGATCCGCACCCGCACGACGGAGGCTGGGAGATCAACCTGCCGCTCGCGGTGCTGGGCGTAGGCGCCGTCGTCGTCGGCTGGCTCGGGCTGCCGCACGCGTTCCACCTGCCCAACTGGTGGGGTGGCTGGATGGACGCCTCCATCGCGCACATGCCAGGTCACGGTCCGCACGACGAGATCACCAACATGACGCCCGTCTACGTGGCCATGGGCCTCGGCACCATCGCGGGCGTCGGCGGTGTGGGCCTCGCGTTCGTCCTCTACAACAACAAGGAAGAGGACACGTTCACCACGAAGCTGCCCAAGGGCCTCTTCGCGCTCATGTTCGACAAGTGGCGCATCGACGAGCTCTACGGCGCCGTCATCATTCGCCCCATCCGCGGGCTCGCGCGCGTCGTCGGCAACGTGGACCAGACCTTCGTGGACGGCCTCATCGCGGGCCTCACGTCGCGGGTGGTGTCCGTGGCCGGCTGGCTGAGCACGCGCGTTCAGACCGGCAGCGTGCACGTCTACGGCTTCGGCATGACGCTGGGTGTCCTGGGTCTGCTGCTGTGGGCGGTGACCCCCTGCGCCGAGCTGACCGGCGAAGCCAGCGCCGAGAACGCCGACGTCATGCTGCGCGCCACTCCGGGCTTGGGCTACACCTACGCGTTCGACGGTGACAGCGACAACGTGGGCTCGCGCACGCTCATCAACCCCATCGAAGCGGCCGACCGGGACTTCTCGGCGGACCCCAACTTCACCGCGCTCTACAACGAGGCCGACTATGTCCGCTTCGTGCTGGGTGTGCGCACCGAGCATCCGCAGCTTCCCGAGCAGATCGACGTGGGCGAGGGCTGGCAGGTGCTGGACTTCCCCGGTCTCGACTGGCGCACGGACTCCGTGGCACCTGGCGAAGACGAGGTGGCCGGTGCTCTCTGGGACTTCGCGGGCCGTCAGCAAGACGTGCTCATCCGCAGCACCGAGCACGGCATCGAGCTCCGTGCCAACGGCGCCGACGTCAGCGTGGATGGCCACGCGGTGCGCTCGCCCGATGCCGCGGCTCATGGCCAAGCGGACGCCGAAGCCGACGCCAACGACCCGCAGGACGACGGCATCATCACCGTCCAAGCCGGCCAGACCGTCACCGTGGGCCACGTGGACTTCCTGGTCCAAGGCGTGGTCCGCGCCACCCTCCATGTCCGCAACGCCTTCGGCAACGTCTCCACCACCTCGGTGGAGGTCGTCCTCGAGCGCGCCGCTCGGCCCCTTGAAGCCCCCGCCCCGCACGCGGCCCTGACCGTGACGGAGCCAGTTCGATGAACGAGCAACTTCTCACCATCCTCCTCTTCCTCCCTCTGCTGGGCGCGCTCACCGTGGCGTTCCTGCCGCGGCAGTGGGTGCAGTCCATCCGTGGCATTTCGCTCGGCTTCATGGCGGTGGAGTTCCTGCTCAGCCTGCGCCTGCTGGAGGGTGACTTCAGCACCGGCGCCTACCAGTTCGAGGTGAACGTCCCGTGGGTGGAGGCCGTGGGCATCCACTACCACCTGGGCGTGGACGGCATCTCCCTCTGGTTGGTGCTGCTCACCACCGCGCTCACGCCGGTGGCGCTCTTCGCCTCGTGGACCAGCGTGTCCACCAAGGTGAAGGAGTACGCGGTCGCCTTCCTGATGCTGCAGATGGGCATGCTGGGTGCGTTCTTCGCCCTCGACGTGTTCCTCTTCTACATCTTCTGGGAGCTGATGCTGGTGCCCATGTACCTGATCGTCGGCGTCTGGGGCGGCCCCAACCGCGTCTACGCGGCGCTCAAGTTCTTCCTCTTCACCATGGTGGGCAGCTTGCTCATGCTGGTGGCCATCCTGTACGTGGTCTCCACCTACAAGGAGCTCGCGGGGCACTACAGCTTCGACCTGGCCGAGCTCACGCGCGTGGCCCTGCCGCGCACCACGCAGTGCTGGCTGTTCGCGGCCTTCGCGCTGGCCTTCGCCATCAAGGTGCCCATGTTCCCCTTCCACACGTGGTTGCCCGACGCCCACGTGCAGGCGCCCACGGGCGGCTCGGTCATCCTGGCCGCGGTCATGCTCAAGCTGGGCACCTACGGCTTCCTGCGCTTCGCCATGCCGATGTTCCCGCTGGGCAGCCAGTTCCTCGGGCCCACCATCGCGCTCTTGGGCGTGGTCGGCATCATCTACGGCGCCTGGGCGGCGTGGGTGCAGAAGGACGTGAAGAAGCTGGTGGCCTACAGCTCGGTCAGCCACATGGGCTTCATCGCCCTCGGCATCTTCGCCATGACGCGCCACGGCATCAGCGGCGCGCTCCTGCAGATGCTCAACCACGGCGTCTCCACCGGCGCGCTCTTCATCTTGGTGGGCTTCCTCTACGAGCGTCGCCACACGCGTGACTTCGAAGAGTTCGGCGGCATTGCCAAGGTCATGCCGGTCTACACGCTGCTCTTCGTCATCGTGACCATGAGCTCGGTGGGCCTGCCCGGCACCAACGGCTTCGTGGGCGAGTTCATGATCATGAGCGGCGCTTTCCTCTCGCGCGGCGAGATCGGCCTCGGCGAGTACTGGTTCTCCATGACCCTCTTCTCGGCCACCGGCGTCATCTTCGCTGCGGTCTACATGCTGCACGCGGTCCTCAAGATCTTCTTCGGTCCCATCACCAAGGACGTGAACAAGAAGCTGGTGGACCTCACGGGGCGCGAGAAGCTCACGCTGGCTCCGCTCATCGTCCTCATCTTCTGGATCGGCCTCTACCCCTCGGCCTTCCTCTCGCGCATGGACCCCACGGTCGAGGCGTTCCAGGACGACTTCAACTCCCGCTACCGCGCCCAGGTGAGCCTCACCGAGGCGACCCTGATGCCCGCGTCCGCTGCCACGGCAGCCAACGACCTCGCGCCCGCCACTGACCTGCACGCGGCGCTCGCTCCCGAGGGAGTCGAACAATGATGGAACTGCTCCCCGTCGCATCGCTGCTGATGCTCGTCTCGGCCGGCCTGGCCATCATGCTCCTCGACGTGTTCGCCAAGGGGCGCGCCGAGCTGCCCTTCGTGACCACCACCGCGCTGCTGGCGGCGGCGGCCATCAGCGCCGCGGGCCTGTTCTCGCCCACGCCTTCGGACGTGCCCGCGTTCATCACCGACTACCTCTCGGTGGACAAGTACGGCCTCTTCTTCGACGTGGTCATCGCGCTCGGCGCGGCCCTCGCCACGCTGTTGGCGGGTGGGTACCTGCGCGAGCACAGCATGGAGCGCGGCGAGTTCTACGTCCTCGTGCTCTTCAGCGCGCTCGGCGCCATGGTCTTGGCGCGCGCCGTGGACCTGCTCACGCTGTTCGTGGGCCTCGAGACGCTCTCGCTCGGGGTCTACTCGCTGGTGGCGTATCGCCGCACCAGCGCGCGTGCCACCGAGGCGGCCGTGAAGTACTTCCTGCTGGGGTCCTTCGCGTCGGCCATCTTCCTCTTCGGCGCAGCGCTCATCTACGGCGCCACCGGGCACACGGGCTTCGTGGGCATCGGTGAGTCCATCGGCGGTGGCCACGCCCCCGTCATGCTGGTGGTCATGGGCTTGGCCATGCTGGTGGCGGGCCTGGGCTTCAAGGTCAGCGCCGTGCCCTTCCACATGTGGACCCCCGACGCCTACGAGGGCGCGCCCACCCCGACCACCGCGTTCATGTCCGTGGTCGTCAAGACCGCGGCCTTCGCCGTGTTCGTGCGGCTCCTGCTCATGGGCTTCGGCGACCGCCTCAGCGCCAGCCCCAACGGCTGGCCCGCCATCGTGTCCGGCCTCGCGGCCATCACCATGGTCTATGGCAACCTCGCCGCCGTGGGCCAGACCAGCGTCAAGCGCATGCTGGCGTACTCGTCCATCGCCCACGCCGGGTACTTGCTGCTCGGCCTCGCCGCCGTGGCCAAGGTGCCCACCGAGGCCATCAGCGCCATCCTCTACTACCTGGCGGCCTACACCGTCAGCAACGCGCTGGTCCTCGGCGCGCTCATCTGGTCGGGCAGCCACGGCAAGGAGGCCTCCTCCTACGCCGACCTCGCGGGCCTCGGCCGGCGCCACCCGGCGGTCGGCCTGGCGTTCATCGTCGGCATCCTGTCGCTCATGGGCTTCCCGCCCACGGCCGGCTTCTTCGGCAAGTGGTACGTGCTGAGCGCGGCTGTGCAGGCCGACATGGTGGGGCTCACCATCCTGGCGGTGCTCTCGAGCGCGGTCGGCGCCTTCTACTACCTGAAGGTGCTGGTCTACCTCTACATGAAGTCGCCGGAAGAGGGCGCGCCCGTCGCTGTGCCCATGAAGTCGAGCTACGTGGTGGCCGCGCTCGTGCTGGCCTCGTACTTCGTCATGAAGATGGGCCTCACGCCCGCGCGCTATCTGGACGCTGCCATCGAAGCGGCGTCCGGCTTGATGGGCTGAGCCAGCATGGCCTCGGTCGCGCGGTTCACCACGCTCTCCGTCGCGCTGGCCATGCTCACCGTCGGTGCGGGCTGTGGCTCGCGTGACGAGGCCGTTGGTCCAGCGGCGGCTGGCTCCACCGCCGCACCCGAGGGCACGGTCGCTGACACCGAGGCGCCTCGCGCTGGCGCTGTGCCGCAGGGCATGGTGCGCGTCCGTGGCATGGTGCGCCTCGCCGAAGGCTCCGAGCTGCCCGGCTATACCGATGAAGAGATTGGTCGCACTGCGGACCGTCCCGAGGTCCCCGAGGGGTGCTCCCCGGCACGGGCCAGCGACACCCGCCCCATGCGGCTCAGCGACCAGCGCGGCGTGGGCGGCATCCTGGTGACGGCCACGGGCAACCTCGAGCACTTCCGCCAGCTCCCTGCGGTGGCGCCACGCACCATTCCGCTGGGCATCCGAGACTGCCGCCTCGAACCGACGTTGATCGTGGCGGCGGTGGGCGACGTCATCGACCTGACCAACCACTCACCGCGCGCGTTCCTCACCAGCTTCACCACCGACCCGATCAACGAGGCGCAAGCCACGGGTCGCTCGCGTCAGCTCGAGGTCATTCGCCCTGGCGTGCAGCGGGTGGAGTGCACCATCGCCGCAGGCTGTGGCCGCACCGAGGTGGTGGTGCTGGCGCACCGCGTGGCCGTGGTGACCGACCGAGAGGGCCGCTTCGAGCTGGACGTGCCCGCCGGCGCCGAGGTCACGCTGCATGCCTGGCACCCGCTCATGCGGCGTCGCGAGGGCGAGGCGCGCCTCACCATCGATCAGGCCGTCGCCGGGGAGACCCGCACGCTGGACATCCCGCTGTCGCTGACGCCCGTTCCCGAGAACCCCCCCGTGCCGCAGAGCCCGCCTCTCCCGGGCGTGCAGCTCGAGTAAGACGCGTCACGCGCCGCGCCTGGTCGTCGGGCGCTCAGCGCGCCTTCGGCAGCGCGGCGTCGGGAGGCTTCAGGTACTCCGGCTCGAGGGTGGCCAGGTCGCGCGCTCGCTCCGCCACGACCTCGTCGAGCAGCGCGGCAGCGAGCGCTGCGGGCGTCAGCACCTGCAGCCCGGGGGCGAGCGCAATGAACTGCTCGGGGACCGTGAACGACTCGGGATACAGCGCGGCCCCGTCGCCCAGCAACCCCACTGGGCCCACACCGGCGTCTGCAGCGGCCGCCGTCAACCGCAGCGCGGCCGCGGCAGGCGTGGCGTGAAACGGCGCGAGCAGCTCGAGCAGCCCACCGGCCCCCGGTGCATAGAGCGCGGCGTAGACCTCTCCGCGGTAGGCCCGCGTGACCACCCCGATGGCCCCCGCGGGTGACGCGCTCGACAGCACTCCAAAGGCCAGCGCGCGCAGCGACGACACCCCATAGAGCGCGCGCCCCCGACCCAGGCACAGCCCCTTGGCGGTGGCCAGCCCCACGCGCACGCTGGTGAAGCCTCCCGGCCCCAGGGTCACCCCCACGGCGTCGAGGTTGGCGCGGTCCAGCTGGGCCTCGGCCAGCAGCTCCCCGAGCTCGGGCAGGAGCACCTCGGCGTGCTGACCACCGGTGTCACACACGCGCCCCACCAGCGGCTGGCCAGGGCGCACGAGCGCCAGCACCAAGGCTGGGCTGGTGGTGTCGATGCAGAGCAGGTTCATGGCATTCTGGGGGGCTCCCGGCGCTTCCGGGGCGGGCCAGCTTCCTTGACGGGGCAGGGCCGCCACATTACTACGCTTCATCGCTGCGGCCCGCCTGATGTTGAACCTACTGGAACCGACCCCGCCGCATTGGGTGGAACACGCCGCAGCGGATCTGCCCCGGCTGCTGTCGGACCACGCCCACTGCGAGCTCAAGGCCGCGCAGAGCGCGCTCAGCCTGGTGGGCCGCTTTGCGGGCGAGGCGCCGGAGCTGGTGGAGCCCTTGGTGGCCCTCGCCAAGGAAGAGACGCAGCACTACCAGCTGGTGCACCAGCGCATCGTGGCGCGCGGCGAGAGCATGGCGCTGCCGGCCTCGGACAAGTACGTGCGCAGCCTGCGTGACGCGGCCCGCGAAGACCACCGCGAGGCGCCTGCGCTCCTGGACCGCCTGTTGGTGTGTGCGTTCATCGAGGCGCGCAGCTGCGAGCGCTTCAAGCTGCTTTCCGAGCACCTGGCCGACACGGACCTGGCCCAGTTCTATGGCGCGCTCATGGTCAGCGAGGCGCGCCACTACGCTCTCTTCAGCGGGCTGGCCGAGGCACGCTACGGCCGCGACGCACGGCAGCGCATGCAGCGCCTGGCCGAGCGCGAGGCCGCCATCGCCGCCCACCTCCCCCTCGGCCCCACGGTGCACGGATGAGCGAAGATCAGAAGCCCGAGAAGCGCCGCGCGCCGCCCGAGGACGACAGCCTGGCGGCCAACGTCAAGACCATCGCCGGGCGCCATCGCGCTGGCGCTCTTCATCCGCATCGTGTTCTTCGAGGCCTTCGCCATCGACGGGCCCTCCATGGAGCCCTCGCTGCTCAACGGCGACCGCGTGGTGGTGGCCAAGTACCCCTACGGCCTGTTCCTGCCATTCTCGCGCGAAGCCATCCTGACGTGGGGCTCGCCCGAGGTGGGCGACGTGGTCATCGTGAAGAGCCCGCAGGACGAAGAGGACATCGTGAAGCGCGTCATCGGTGTGGCCGGCGACACCGTCTCCATGGTGGACGGGCAGGTGTTCCGCAACGGCGAGGCCGTTCCCACCGTGGAGGTGGGCGTCTGCGAAGAAGACTCGCAGAAGGTGGTGGACCCGGAGTGCCGCGTCTACGAAGAGACGGTGGGCGACCGCTCGTGGCGCACCAGCCACGCGGACCTCGGGTTCGCGAGCCGCGACCTCGCCAACTGGGCGCCGGTCACCGTGCCCGACGGGCACATCGTGGTGTTGGGCGATCACCGCGATCAGTCCAACGACAGCCGCCGCATCGGCCTCATCCCGCTGAGCCGCGTGAAGGGTCACGCGCTCTTCATCTATTGGTCCAACGACCCCGGCCGCGAGCATCGCTGGGGGCGCATGTTCCAGGGGATCCGTTGAGTCACGGCGCGGACGTCGAGGCGATCCGCGCGCGCCTGCGCGACGAGCTGGGCACCCTGGTGGTGGACGCCCCCGAGAGCGTCGCGTTCGTGTACCCGAGCCCCTACCACACGGGCATGTCGTCGCTGGGCTTCCAGACGCTGTATCGGGCCATCAACCAGCAGCCGAGCCGCGCCGCGCACCGCGCGTTCCTGCCGGACGACGTGGCGGCCGCGCGTCAGAGCCGGGCTCCGCTGATCACCTACGAGGCGCTGCGCCCAGTCAGCAGCTACACGGTGATCGCGCTCTCGGTGGCCTACGAGCTGGAGCTCGCCGGGGTGGTGGAGTGCCTCGAGCTGGCCGGGCTGCCGCCGCTCGCGGAAGACCGCAACGCGAGCCACCCCATCGTCATTGCGGGCGGGCCGCTCACGTTCTCGAACCCGCTGCCGCTCGCGCCCTTCGTGGACGTCATCCTCATGGGCGAGGCCGACGAGACCATCCACGAGGCGCTCGACATCGTGTTTGCCGAGGGCGACCGCGCGGCCGTGCTGCGCGCGCTGGCCGACCGCATCCCCTCGGCCTTCGTGCCGGCGCTGCACGGCGACGCCATGCCGCCCGTGGCCAAGTCGAACGACGCGTGCCTGCCGGCGTACTCGCAGATCCTCACGCCTCACACCGAGCTGCGCGAGATGTTCTTGGTGGAGCCCGAGCGGGGCTGCCACCGCGGCTGCGAGTACTGCGTGATGCGCCGCTCCACCAACGACGGCATGCGCACGTTCGACATCCAGAAGGTGCTCTCGCTGGTGCCCGAGCAGGCTCGCCGCGTGGGCTTGGTGGGCGCCGCCACCACCGACCACCCGCACATCGCCGAGCTGGTGGAGCGGCTGTGCGACACCGGCCGCGAGGTGGGGCTGTCCTCGCTGCGCGCCGACCGCCTGAACGACCGCCTGTGCGCGGCGCTGCGGCGCGGCGGGCAGACCGTGCTCACCACCGCCAGCGACGGTGCCAGCCAGCGCATGCGCGACCGCATCCAGCGCCGTGCCCCCGAGAGCGTGCTGGTGAGCGCCGCCGAGTTCGCGCGCGCGCACGGCTTCAAGCGCCTCAAGCTCTACATGATGCTGGGCCTGCCGGGCGAGAACGACGACGACGTGGACGAGCTCATCGCGTTCAGCGTGCGCCTCAGCCAGATCGTGCCGCTCTCGCTGGGCATCGCGCCCTTCGTGGCCAAGCGCAACACACCCCTCGACGGCGCGGGCTTCGCGGGCATCAAGCTGGTGGACGGGCGCCTCGACCGCTTGCGCAAGGGCGTGCGCGGCAAGGTGGACGTGCGCGGCACCAGCGCGCGTTGGGCCTGGGTGGAGTACGTGCTGGCGCAGGGCGGTCAGGCCGAGGGGCGCGCCGTGCTCGACGCGGTGCACAACGGCGGCGCGTTCCGTGCCTGGAAAGACGCCTTCGATGCGCTGCCGGCCGAGCGTCCCACGCGCGCGTTGGTGCGCCCGGGCAACAAGCTGGGCAGGGCGCTGCAGGTGCTGGGGTAGCCTGCGGCTGAAGCGCCGAAGCCTGAGGATTCTACACATCTCGCAGGCGGCCGATTCACCTGCTGCAAGGCACTATGGGCACCCCGGACTGAAGTCCGGGGCAGCATCCCGGGCGCGGACTGCGTCTTTGAAGGTCGGATGGGCGTGCATCATTCACGGCGGGGAGCTCACGTTCCCTGCGGAACCGCCCAGTCCGGGCCGTTAGGGGCTGGACTTCCGCGTCGGTCAGGGCGAGGATGCCTGGCTTTCAAGCCGGGGTGCCAAAGTCCCTTGAAACATGACCGATTCATGCTGACCGGAGCCTGCCAAGACTTGTGTTGAATCCTCAGGCTGAAGCTGTGGGTGCCGACCGTGCCTTCCGGCGAATCGAATCGGCCTCCTCGCGAGCTGCATCGGTTCTTCAGGTTTCAACCTGGAGCTCTCAGCGAGCCGTGCCCGGCGCGATCCAGCGCACGTCCGGGAACAGTGGCGCGCTGACCGGCCCGCGCAGGGCGTCCATCGCGTGGATGACCTCGTCGTAGGGCGTGTCTCCGGTGGCGGAGAGGTCCACGCGCTGCCCGGCCGCGAGCGAGCCTCGCAGTGCCGTCGCGCAGCTCCGCAGCCCGAGCCAGTCGTGCTGGCCACCGACCAGCGGAACGGTCACGGCACCATCGCCTTCCGCCGTGCACCCGGGAGCCAGCCGCTGGCCATCCAGAAACACGTGCACGCCGTCATGCCCGAGGTGCACCAACGGCGGAGCGGGAGGCACGGGCGCGCGCGGGGAGACGCCCGACCCGCGCGTCTCGGGCACCTCGCTCGGCACCTGCGCGAGGGCGAGCGTGGCGGTCACCGTCATCAAGAGGAACATGATGAGGTTCACCACCACGTCCAGGAACGGGACGATGTTGAGCTCACCGTCGGCGCTCTCGGCGCCGGCTTCGGCGCTGGCGCGCAGCTGATGGTCGACCTTGCGGAGCAGCCGGCGCTGCCGGAACGTGAGTGTGCGCATGGCGATAGGACACCGCGCACCCCATTTGGTTCCGGCTACGCGGCTTCTTCTTCGCGGACCGGCAGGGCGCTCTTGTAGGCGCGCACGAAGCCGTGGGCGGCCTTGGCCCAGCTGTTGTCCAGCTCCATCACGCGGCGCTGCAGCGGCAGGAAGGCGTCACGCTGCAGGTACGCGGCGATGGCGCGCTGCGTGGTGGCCAGCAGCGACGGGGCGTCCAGCGCGTCCGCCAGGAACACGTTGCCGCTGCTCAGTGTGCCGTCGCAGTCCACGAGGGCGTCGGCCACGGGAGCCGAGCGCGCGAGGATGGGCAGGGTGCCGTAGCGCTGCGCTTCGCGCGCCAGGTCACCCATGGCCGAGAGCGAGAGCAAGAGGTCCACCGAGCCCACGATGGCGTGCGTGAGCGCGCGCTCGCTGCCGGTGCGGATCTGGAGGCGGTCCGGGAAAGCGGTCCCAGAGGTCCTCGAGGCTGGCCACGACTTCGCCGCTGCCGTCGGCCTGCACCACGATCTGCACGTCGTTGCGCAACAGCTCGGCGGCGGCGGACACGAACGCGGCGAGCGCGCCGGTGTCGCGGGCGCTAGCCACGACGCCGATGAGCGGCACTTCGGGGCGCACGGGCAGGGACAGCTCACGCTGCAGGCCGGCCTTGCTGCGCGCCTTGCCGCTGCGGTCGATGGGGTCGAAGCGCGACGAGAGGTGCGAGTCGGTGAGCGGGTTCCAGAGGCTGGTGTCCACGCCGGTGGCCACCACGCGCACGGACTTGCCGGCGCGGTCGTCCACGTGACGCTCGGCCAGCACGCCCAGCACGGCCTCGGCTTCCGATGCTGTGGACGCGATCAGCGTGGAGGCGAGGTCCAGCGAGCGCGCCAGCACGTCGGCGTCGGCGCTGAGCACGCGCGGCGTGGGGTGGTCCATCTCGGCCAGCTCACGCAGCGCCGCGGTGCCGCCGGCCCCGAGGCCATGCACGATCTCGGCGCTGATGGTGATGTCGTCCCGCACGAACGCAGCGGCGGCCTGAGCGAACACCGCGACACGGCGACGCACGGTGGCCTCGTCGCCGTCCGTGAGGTCGGCCGCCTTCGCGAAGATCTCCGGGTGGCCGATGTAGACCTGCTCCACCCCGTGGATGTTGCGCCCCGTGTACAGCTCGCAGGCGAACCGCTCACCGTCTACTTCGGCGCTGAGCTTGACGAGCCGTCGAGCCAGCGCGCGCTGGTTGGGGTCGATGCTCTTGTAGAGCGGGGAGAGCGTGGTGACGCGGTGATCGAGGGTCCGCAGAGACTTGGTGAGCGCTGCGGTGAAGGGGTCTTCCTCGAGTCCGCCCGTTAGGACGAGGATATTCATCAGGCCGCCACCATACACCGGGTTGTCGCGGGTCACCACCCGACTGCTCCCGTTGCTGTGAGGGAGGCGTGATCGATCCGCCGGGGCGGGGCGGGGGTCGCGGCGGGCACGGACGCGCTGGCGCGTCCTGTCGGGTCCTCCCTGAAAAACTGCACTTCGCTGCGCTGCGTTTGTTTTTGGGGGTCCTCCCCACGCCCTTGCTGACCCCCGCCCCGCCCCGGCGGTGGCTGACGTCTCGCGCTCGCGCGGGGAATCCGTCGGGGGATGCGCCGCTCCTGCGGTACAGGGGCTCGACTGAGCTCAGCGGGGGAGGCACGCCCCCGTCACGCCATCGTGACCAGTCTGTGCCGTGAGGTGGTTGGGCAGCGTGGCTCGATACACCGGGTCGTCGGGTCACCACCCGACCGCCACTCCTGCCGTGTGGGACGGGTCGCGGCCCAGGGGACCGATGGGCTTCTGCCCTCGCCCGTAGTAGTCAGCACCATGCGCCTGACTCCAGTCACCCCTTCGAATCGCTCGTGGTCTGCGCTTGTCCACCCCCTCGCGCTCGTGCTCGTGGGCTGCGCCGCCGCGGCGTGACGCCCACGACGCCCTCGGTCGTCACGAGCGACGTCATGCCGCGGCCCGTGCGTGCGGACTTCTCCTTTCCCTACGACGGCTTCACGGGCATCTCGTGGTGCGCTGTAGGGGAGCGGTACGAGCCGTGCGGCGAGCCCGCAGCGGACGGAAGCGAGCGCGTCCTCGGGGCACTCGTCGCCCCGCTGCTCGGTGACACCAGCATCGATGCGCCGATGCACCGGTCGGAGGTGGAAGTGTGGGTGCTGGAACGGAGGGGGATCGCGCGACGGGACTACGGGACTGCGCATCACTCCGGGGACGAAGAGGGGGTTGCGATCACGGACTACGTGCATCTCGATGCGCTGCCGAGCGGGGGAGAGGCCTTGCGCCTCGTCACCATCACGTGCTCGCCCGAAGCGCTCGAGGCTGATGCAGAGGGTGATCTGGACATCGACGATGAAGACCCCGATGCCTGTCGTGGCTGCCAAGACACCGCGCAGACGCGGTACGTCTATGCGGCCGACGGTAGGCTCATCCACCGTCAGGAGTTCTCGGAGAGCTGCGAGTGCGTCGACAGCCGCTTCACAGACACCGAGTTCCAGTATGAAGCGGGTATGGTCTCCGGAGTCCGGCACGTGGACTACGTGCACCCGACCTGCGTTGAGTTCGGTGAGGGATGGGACGTCGCCCAGATGCGCTACGCCAACGGGAGTCTGCCGGCGGAGGACCACTGGCTCGAGTGCCCCCTGACGCGTGACCATTCTACGCGCCCGCTCGAGCTCAGCTGCCGAAGCGATCTATCGGGCACCGAGACGTGGGGCCGTGTGGTGTTCCACTACGCCGACTGAGACGGCCGATGGGGCGAGGCCAGCCTCTCACCGCGATTTGTGGCAGGGTGGGTGATGACCGAGAACGTGCGTGAACCTTCGACCGTCGTGATCACCGGAGCCTCGGGCATGGTGGGGCGCGCGCTGTCGCGCTCGCTCCAGCAGGATGGCGTGCGGGTGGTGCGGCTGGTGCGGGGCCGCGGCGAGGTCGGGGCCGACGCCCGCTTCTGGGCTCCGGGCGACGGCGTGCTGGACCCGGCGCACCTGGCCGACGCCGATGCGGTGGTGCACCTGGCTGGGGCCAACATCGGTGACAAGCGCTGGACCGCCGCCGTGAAGCGTGACGTGCTCGAGAGCCGCGTGCAGGGCACGCGCTTGATCGCCCAGACGCTCGCGGGCATGACGGGCGCGCGGCCGGCGGCGCTGATCTCGGCGTCGGCCGTGGGCTACTACGGCGACACGGGGGCGCGCACGGTGGACGAGGGGGGGCCGCTCGGGACCGGGTTCTTGGCCGAGGTGTGCGAGGCGTGGGAGGGCGCGCTCGCTCCCGCGCGGGACGCGGGCGTGCGCGTCGCGGTGGCCCGCCTGGGGGTGATCCTGGACGGTCAGGGCGGTGCGCTCAGCAAGATGATCACGCCGTTCAAGCTGGGCGTCGGCGGCGTGGTGGGCTCGGGCAGGCAGGGCTTCCCGTGGGTGTCCCTGCACGACGTGGTGCGCGCCTTTCGCTTCTTGCTGGCGCACCCGAAGCTGCGCGGGCCGTTCAACGTGGTGGGCCCCGAGCTGCTCGACAACGCGGGCTTCACGCGCACGCTGGGGGCGTTGCTGCACCGGCCCACGGTGCTGCCGCTGCCGGGCTTCCTGGCGCGCGCGGGGCTGGGCGGCGAGATGGCCACCGAGCTGCTGCTGCAAGGCCAGCTCGTCACGCCCACGGCGCTGCTCGATGCGGGCTTCGTGTTCGACGACGCGGAGCTGCGCGCGGCCCTCACCCGGGCCCTGGCGAAGTGAGGCGGTCCACCCCATGACGTTTCCTCCTCTCGTGCTCGAAGGCCTCTCCATCCTGGGCGGCATCGCCTTTCTGGTGTGGGGCGCCGACCGCTTCGTGCTGGGTGCGTCCGCGCTCGCCAACAACATGGGCGTCTCGCCGCTGTTGATCGGCCTGACCATCGTGGGCTTCGGCACGTCGGCGCCGGAGATGCTGGTGTCGGCCGTGGCGGCGTCGCAGGGCTCTTCGGGCATCGCCATCGGCAACGCGGTGGGCTCCAACATCACCAACGCGGCGCTGGTGCTGGGCGCCTCCGCGCTGGTGGGTCCGCTGGCCGTGCACAGCAAGGTCATCCGTCGCGAGCTCCCGGTGCTGTTGCTCGTGTCGCTCGGCGCCTACGCGCTCATGTGGGACCGCCACCTCGGACGCGGCGACGGAATCGCCCTGCTGCTGTGTCTCATCGGCATGGTCAGCTGGGTGGTGCGCGAGGCGCGCATGGAGGGCAGCGAGGTCAGCCCCGACGCGCTGAGCGTGGAGATGGAGGACGAGATCCCGAGGGACATGTCCACGCCCGTCGCGCTCTTCTGGGTGGTCTTCGGGCTCGCGATCCTCATGGCCAGCAGCGACCGCTTGGTGTGGGGTGCCACGGGCGTGGCCCGCCACTTCAACGTCCCCGATCTGCTCATCGGGCTCACGGTGGTGGCCGTGGGCACCAGCTTGCCCGAGCTGGCCGCGTCGGTTGCGGCCTCCCGGCGTGGTGAAGACGACATCGCCATCGGCAACGTGGTGGGCAGCAACATCTTCAACCTGCTGGGCGTGCTGGCGCTCCCGGGCATCATCGCACCGGGTGGCTTCGACGAAGCGGTGCTGCGCTTCGACTTCCCCGTCATGATCGGGCTGACCGTGCTGGTGCTGGTGCTGGCGCGCGGCTTTCGCAACGAGCGACGGCTGACCCGTGCGCATGGCGCGCTGCTGGTCGCGTGCTTCGTGGCGTACAACGTCTATCTCTTCACCCAACACGCAGGCTGAGCCCATGCACGAAGGTGCCTTTCGAATTCTGCGCGCGCTTGGCGACCGGCAACGCAAGCGGCGGCCCGGCTTGGCCCGCTCCGCCGGGGAGGCCGAGTCGGTGGTGCGCGAGCTGCTGGAGCGCTACCCCAAGTGGTTCGACGAGGACCCTGACGGGGTGCGTGCCACGGACGTGGGCCTCGCGGCGCTGGCGACCGAGTTTGCCGCGCGCCGGCCAGCGGCACTCGACGCCGCCCAGACGGATCAAGACGCCACGGCGTTCGGGGCACTCGCCGAGGGCCGCGCGCCCCTGCGCCCCGAGCTCGATCAGGTGTGGGCCACCCCGGCCTCGGTGCTGGCCCGCGCACGCCACCTGATCACGGCGGGCGAGGTGCAGCGCGGGCTGGTGCTGCTGGGGGACGACGACCTCACCAGCTTGGCGCTGGGGCAGCTCGGGGCATCACGCGGCGTGCACGTGCTGGACGTGGACGACGCGCTGCTGGGCTTCCTGCGCGCACGCAGCGCGCAGCAGGGCTTCGCCGTCGAGACCACGCATCTCGACGCGCGGGAGCCTCTCCCGGCCGCGCTGCGCGGGCGCTTCGGCGCGCTGTTCACCGACCCCCCGTATGCCGAGGAGGGCTTCGCGCTGTTCCTGAGCCGCGCCATCGAGCTCACGCGCCCCGACGCGCGGCTGTACGTGTGCTTCGGCTCGAGCCGCCGCGCGCCCGAGCGGGGCCTGCAGAAGCAGCGCCTGATCGCCGAGGCGGGCCTGCTCATCACGGCCGTGCTCCCCGACTTCCACGAGTACGAGGGGGCGGAGAGCATCGGCTCGCGCAGCGCGCTCTACGTGCTGGAGAAGACGCCGCAGACGCGCGCGCTGCTGGCGGCCGACGCAGGCGCGGGCAGCGGCCCGCTCTACACGCGGCGCACGCCCAACCCCGAGGGCACCAAGCAGGCGCGCTCGAAGTTCAAGCAGCGCCCGCGCGGAGGTGGCGCGTGAGCGAGCCCGTCATCGCCCAGCCCTCGGCCACCGTGGTGCTGTTGCGTGACGCTCCGTCTCCGGACGGTGGCGTGGAGGTCTTGCTCGGCCAGCGCGGCGCGGAGCTCGACTTCCACGGTGGCGAGTGGGTCTTCCCGGGGGGCCGCGTGGACCCCGAGGACTGCCTCGGCGGCTGCGCCCGTGACTCGCGCGAGGCGGCGCTGCAGGCCGCGGTGCGCGAGTGCATGGAGGAGGTGGGCGTGGCCGTGTCGCGCTCCGCGCTGGCCGCGTGGTCGCACTGGACTACCCCGCTCGACCGCCGCAAGCGCTTTGCCACGTGGTTCTTCCTGGCGCCGTTCGAGGGCGGTGAGCTGCGCGCGGACGGCGCCGAGATGCAGTCGTGTCGCTTCATGAGCCCACGCGAAGCGCTCGCCGCTCAGGCCGCAGGCGAGCTCGGGCTGCCGCCGCCCACGTACGTGACGCTGGCCGAGCTGCTGCCGTTCGGGAGCGTGACCGAAGCGCTCGCGGCCGCCTCGGTGCGCACGCTTCCGGTCATCCTGCCGCGCCCACAGCAGGTGCCCGACGGGATGGTCTCGCTCTACCCGGGCGACGCGGGCTACGCGAGCGACCTGCTGGAGCACGACGGTCCGCAGCACCGGCTGATCATGCGCACCAGCGGCTGGCGCTACGTGTGCGACCTGGGCTGAGGGCGCAGCGTTCGTGCGTCAGCCCTCGATGTTGCGCAGGAAGTTGGCCACGTGCGCGAAGCGCTCGTCCAAGAACGCGCGCAGCTCCCCCGTGACGCCGCAGTCGGTGAGCGCCTGGTCCATGCAGCGCAGCCACGCGTCGCGCATGGCGAGATCGATGGGCACGCGGGCATGGCGCATGCGCAGGCGCGGGTGGCCATGGCGCGCCTCGTACTCCGCCGGGCCACCCAGCCAGCCCAGCAAGAACAGCGAGAAGCGCTCGCGGCTGCCGGCGTCCACCTTGCCGCGCTCGTCGCGCGCGTGCAGCAGGGCCAGCGCGGGCTCGCGCTCCTCCATCACGTCGTAGAAGCGCTGAGCGATCTGGTCCACGCGGGCGCGGCCCGAAGCCAGGTCGCCGCCCGCGGAGAGGGCCAGCACGTCGAAGGGGGTGAGCTCGGCGCTCTCGTCGTGGCTCGGGTCTGTGGGGCTGCTCATTCGGGTCTCGGCTCCTGAGAAGGCGAAAAGGTGGGTGCGCCGTGCACCAAGGCCCGCAGCCGCTCCGCGCACGGCAGCATGCCCAGACCCGGGTCGTTCAAGAGGCCGCTGGGCAGCTCCACCACGCGCGCGCCTCCTTCCCGCTGACACGCGCGCAGCGTGCGCAGGCCATCGCGCTCGCACAAGAGCCGCCCCGTGCCCTCGTGCACCACCACCACGTCGGGGTCCAGCTCCAGCACCTGCTCGGGCGTGAGCTCGGGCCAGCTGTCGAGGTGCGCCACCGCGTCGCGCAGGCCCGCCGCTTCGAGGACATCGTGGTAGCTGGTGTGGTTCGCGCCGCCGTACAGGCCCCGCCCGATGACGCCCAAGTAGAGCCCGCGCGGGCGTGCAGTCTGCGGCACGTCGGCCGCCACCATGCGCATGCGCTGCGCCAGCCGTTGACCCAGGGCTTCACCCACTGGGCCCTCGCCCACCAGCCGCGCGATGTCGTGCGCGTCCTGCAGGAAGCTCTCGATGCCGCGCATCTCGCCCATGACGAAGACCTGCACCCCTGCGTCGCGCAGCTGCGCTACCTGGCCCCCGGCGGACATCCCACTCACGATGACCAGGTCGGGACCGAGCGCCAGCACCTGCTCCACGCTCGCACCGTCCACGCTGTGCAGCGACTCGAAGCGGTGCGGACCGAGGCCGTCGCGCATGCTCCCGGAGACACCCACCACGCGCCACGCGGCGATGGTCTCGAGCAGGATGGCGTCGGCGATGGGCGACATCGAAGCGACGCGACGGTAGGCGTGCACCGGCACGGCGGTCCCTTCGGCGTCGCGGACTTCGCGCGCCGCCGCGTTGGGGTCAGGCGTCGAAGGCGGCGTGGGGGCGTCCGTCAGCGCGATGGCCACGCACGCGCCCACGGCCATCAGCAACGCGGTGCCGTTCAGCACGTGCGTGCGCGCCACGGTCATGGCTCGGCCCCCGCGCGGCCCGCGCTCTCCACGGGCAGCGTGAAGCGCAGGCCGGCGCGCTCTTCGGTCTCCACGCCGTACACTCGCCGAATGGTCTCGCGCGACAGCACCTCGCGCGACACGCCCAGCTGGTCCACGCGGCCGTCGTGCAGCAGCAGCGTCCGGTCGGTGTGGCGAATGACGTCGTCGAGCGCGTGCAGCACCACCACGATGGCGTAGCCCTCGCCCGCCAGGCGCTGCAGCAGCTCCAGCAGGCGCAGGCTCTGCTCGAGGTCGAGCGCCGCCGTGGGCTCGTCCAGCAGCAGCACGCGCGCACCCGTGGCCAGCGCACGCGCCATCAGCACCCGTCGCTGCTCGCCGTAGCTCAGCGCCGTGAACGGCCGCGCCCGCAGCGCGCTCGCGCCCGCCTGCTCGAGCGCCGCGTCGATGTGCTGGCGGTCTTCGCGCCCCAGCCGGCCGAGCGCGTCGCGGTAGACGTGGCGGCCCTGCTCCACCACGCGCGCCACCGGCAGCGCGGCGCTCAGGCTCGAGCGCTGCGGCACGTAGGCCACCTCGCGAGCCCGCAGGTGCGCCGGCGCGCTGGCCGAGACCCCGCCCACCTGCAGCTGCCCCGTGAACGGCCCCAGGCCCGCGATGGCGCGCAGCAGCGTGGTCTTGCCGGCGCCGTTGCGCCCTGCGATGCACAGCACTTCGCCGTGGTGGGCCGTGAAGCTCACGTCGCGCACGATGTCGCGCGCGCCGAGGCGCAGCGTGACGCCGGCCGCCGTCACCGCGGCTTCGCGAGCCGGGCTCACGCGTCGCGCTCCATGCGCCGCTGGCGCAGCAGGAGCCACAAGAACACGGGCGCCCCCAAGAGCCCCGTGACCACGCCCAGCGGCACTTCGGCGCGGGTGGGGAACGAGCGCGCCGCCACGTCGCACAGCACCGCGAACGCGCCACCCAGGAGCGCGGCTGCCGGCACCAGGCTGCGGTGGGTGCTGCCCACGATGGGGCGCAGCACGTGCGGCACGATCAGCCCCACGAACGCGATGCTGCCGGCCAGCGTGACCGCCGCCGCGGTGAGCACGGACACCCAGATGACCACCCACGAGCGCGTGGCGCGCACGTCCACGCCCAGCGTCTTGGCCTCCTCTTCGCCCGACAGCAGCACGTCCAGCGTGCGTCCCCATGCAAACGCCATGAGCGTGCCCACCAGCACCAGCGGCGTGCACAGCGCGATGACCCGCAGCGACGTGCCCGTCACGCTGCCGAGCGCGAAGGCCACCACCGCGCGGCCCACCTCCCAGGACTCCTGCGCGATGCTGGTCACGAAGCTGGCCACGCTCAGGAACAGCGACCCGAGGATGAAGCCCACCAGCAGCAACACCACCGAGTCCGAGTCCTGCCGCACGAAGACCAACAGCAGCGCCAGCGACAGCGCAGCGCCCACCAGGCAGCCCAGCGGCAACAGCACGTCCGCCGACAGCGTCCCCGAGCTGGCCACCAGCAGCGGCTGGAACGCCAGGATGGCGAGCCGCCCGCCGAGGTTGGCGCCCGCGGTGGTGCCCAGCAGGTCCGGGCTGGCCAGCGTGTTGCGAAACAGCCCCTGCACCAGCACGCCCGCCACGCCGAGAGCGCTCCCCGCCAGCATGCAGGCCAGCGCGCGCGCCCCGCGCAGAGACAAGAACACGTCGCGCAGGGCTGCGTCGCTCAAGTCACCCGCGCCCACCCACAGCGACAGACCGAAGGCCAGCGCGGTGAGCAGGGTGAGGGTGATGTAGACGGTCGCGCGGCGCGCCATGTGCGGGGGGTGTCAGGCCTGCGCAGCCAGCGCAAGCCGGGGCGCGCCCAGCACGCTCACTCGAAGATGATGGTGCCGCAGGGGAAGTTGATGTCCAGCTCCGACTCGCCGTCCTTCCACGTGTCGCAGGCGTCGCCGTTCAGCCGGATGGTGGTCGGGTTCAGCAGGATCCAACCGTTGCCGTTCTCGTCGGCGTCGAGCGGCAGCGTCTGGTTGCCGCCGGGCGCCTGGAGGATGACCGTCCCCGTGTCTTCCTCTCCGGCCGGCACCGAGCCGTTCAGGGTCACGTCGCAGGAGATGCGGTCGCGCAGGATGCCCGAGAGGGCCGTGTTCAGCGCCGTGACATCGTTGGCCGAGAAGAACTGCGCCCGCGTGGCCATGGGCTCGTTGCGCGCCAACCCCTGGCCCACGTTGGCCAGCTCTTGGAAGTGCCCGGAGCTGATGCCCACGCCGATGACGAAGGTGGGGATGCCCGCAGTGAAGGCGGCCTCCACGGCCAGCAGCGACTCCTCCTGCCCGTTCTGCGGGTTGGGCTGCGAGCACGTGTCGGGCTCGCCGTCGGTGGCCAGGATGATGAAGGTGTCCTGGTCGGGCAGGGGCGGGATGACGTTCTGCACCACGTGGTTGACGCTGGCGCCGGTGGGCGTCTCGTCCGCCCACGTGGTGGCCTCGTAGGCCGTGGTCAGCGCGCCGAGGCCGCCCGAGATGGGGAAGTTCACGATCTGCGGGCAGGTCGCCGTGGCGTCGCCAGGGTGCTCACCGGTGGTGTTGCAGACGCCGTCCGTGCAGAGCGGGATGGCAGCGCTGCTGCCACCTTGCGCCCGCGCCGTGTAGAGCGAGAGCACGAAGTTGATGCGGTTGCCCAGCGAGGGGAACAGGCCCGTGCTCATGTCGCGCCCGTTGGCCATGTTGGTGGTGCGCACGCCCAGGATCGCGTCGCGCACGGCGTCCCAGCGGTTGGGCACGCCCTCGCAGTCGCCGTCCGAGCACGTGAAGCCCGCCGGGCACTGGGCGTTGGTGGTGCAGTTCACGGCGCACCCCGCCGGTTGACCGCCGCCCGTGCAGGGGTTCGTCCCGAAGTCGGCGTTCATGCTGCCCGACTGGTCCACCAGCACCACCACGTTGGGCACCACGCGGTCGGCCATCACCGTCTCGTCCACGCAGCCGCCCATGTCCACCACGGGGCCCAGGTCGGGCACCGGTCCGTTGTCCGGGCGGGGCCCGAGGTCGGTGCTGTCGCTCGGCACACATTGCCCGGTGCTCGAGCACATCTCGTTGGCGCGGCACTGGTCGCCGGCGGGCGTGCAGTCGGCTTCGCACACGCCGTCGTCGTCGCAGTAGAGGCCGGCCCCGCAAGGGCTGCCCGCGCCACACGCTTCGCCGCACCCGGTCAGCGAGAGCGTGTCGCAGATGCCGCGCGTGGGGCCGTCACTGCTGCAGCTGCAGCCTGGGGAGAACGCACTCAAGAGGATCATGAACGCGGGGACCCAGGGCTTTACGCATGTCATGCGGGCCAGGATAGCAACGACCTCAATCCACTGACAACGGAATCGCAGATCATGCCGTATTCTGGCTGTCTACGGGCTGCTGCTACGCGCCACTCGCGGGCGGCGCCTTCTCCACCGCGCTGCTCATGCTCAGCTCGATGACGCGGGGCAGCCAAGCGCGCGGGATGAAGCGCAGCATCCACACGCTGAACGCGTTCATGAAGCCCGTGACCACGCTGCGGCGGCCGCGCAGCATCTTGTCCACCGCGATGGCGGCGCAGGCCTCGGCGGTCATCATGGCGAACTCGCCGGACTTCTTGAGCACCTGCCCGCCGCGCTCCAGGAACTCGGTGCGTGTGCCGCCGGGGCTCACCGAGATGGCGCGCACGCCGGTGTTGCGCAGCTCGTAGTCCAGCGCCTCGGTCAGGTTGCGCACGTAGGCCTTGCTGGCCGCGTAGCTGGCGAAGTTGGGGCAGGGCGCGAAGGCCCCCGTGGACGCGATGTTCATGATGCGGCCGCGCTTGCGCGGGATCATGGCCTTGGCGAACAGGTGCGACAGGTGGGTGAGCGCGATGACGTTCACCTGCAGCATGCGCTGGTGCTTCAGCCAGTCGATGCGCACGAAGTCGTCGTAGAAGGCGAAGCCCGCGCAGTTCACCAGCACGTCCACGGCCTTGCCCGCGCCCTCGGTGGCGTCGAACAGCTGCTGCGGTGCCGCGGGGTCTTCGAGGTCGCTCTGCAACGCCTCCACCGTGACGCCGTGCTCGGTGCGCAGCTGCTCGGCCAGCGTCTCTAGCCGGTCGAGGCGGCGCGCGGTGAGGATCACGCTGGCCCCTTCCGCGGCCAGCTTGCGCGCGATCTCCTGGCCGATGCCGCTGCTGGCGCCGGTGACGAGGGCGCGTTGGCCTGCGAGTCGCTTCATGGTTCGAACTTTCTACGAGGCGCGCTACGCCCAGCGCCGGCGCGGGGCCAGCATGGGCTTGCCGCGCAGGAAGCGCAGCAGCACGCGGTTGTACTCGCGGCCTCGCTCCTGGTTGGGCGAGTGCGCGGCGTTGGCGATGACGTGCAGCCGCGCGCGCGCACCGGCGCGGGCCCGCAGGCGCTTGGCCACCGGCACGGTGAACACGCGGTCGTGCTCGCCCCACAGCAGGAGCACGTCTTTGTCGATGGCGCGGCCTTCCCACTCGGGCGCCTCGATGCGCGCCACCAGCTGCCGCATGGTCTCGGCCTTCTCTTCACGGTGCGTGGTGAACATCTGCTGGTAGGCCTCCACCAGCGCGAAGTGCGGCACGGGCGGCGGGCGGTGCCAGGCCACGGAGAGCAGGCGCCGGATCTCCTCCGGGTGCTGCGGCAGCAGCAGCTCGTTCATGTCGCTCACGCCGAAGTGGTCGAGCGTGGCCTGGTGATCTTCACGCAGGTACTCGGGCCCCGAGCTGTTGGAGAGCACCACGCGCTCCACGCGCTCGGGGTGGCTGGACGCCATCTCGCAGGCCACCAGCCCACCGAACGAGATGCCCACCGCGTGCGCGCGCTCGACGCCGTAGCGGTCCAGCAGGTCTAGGCAGGTCTGCACCTGGCACTCGAGCGAGAAGTCGTCGCCGTGGCCCACGCTCTGCCCGAAGTAGAGCAAGTCTGGGACGAACAGGCGGAAGTGGCGGCTGAGCGCGACCACCTGCGGGTGCCACTGCCACATGGCGTCGCTGCCGAAGCCGTGCAGCAAGAGCAGCGCGGGCTTGCCCGGAGGGCCCACCCACACGTGCATCTGGCCGAGCGGCAAGGTCACCACCTCGGCCTCGAGCTTGGCGCGGCGCATCTGCCAGCGGATCCACTGCTCGGGCACGAACAGCGGGCGCGTCACCTCACGCATGGCCGCGCGGGCGCGGTGCGTCCACGTGGGCGGCGTGATGGCCACGCGCTCGTTGGCCCCTTCGCTGAAAGGGCTGACGTCGGAGTTGAGGGGGAGGGCGGGGAGCGCGCTTCTCTGGGGGGACTCGCTCGGCAGCATGGACGAGTGTTGTAACCCCTTTCGGATCCAGGGTCTACGATGCGGACAGACGTCAGGCGGCTTCGCGACGCAACGTGGCGAGCCACGCCATGCCCTCTTCGCGGCTGGAGGCGAGGTAGTGCGGCATGGGGAACGGCCGCACCCACAAGATGGCGGTCAGCACGCCGCGCTGGAGCGCGTTGGACAGCACGATGACCTGCCCCGCCACGGTCTCCGCCAGCAGCGCCTCGTTCTCCTCCAGGAACTCGGCCATGCGCTTGCGCTCCTTCGCGCCAGGCGGGGTCGAGCTGCGGCCGTCCACGATGATGCCCAGCTTCATACGCGCCGCGCGGGCGGCGAGCATCCGCTTCCGCAGGACGTCGTGGTAGCTGTCGTACTCTTCAGCGTCCACCTTGCCGGTGATGGTGATCAGGATGTTGGGCGGGACGGTGTCGTCGAAGTGGATGGGCATCGGCTCGGGTGCGTGTCCCCGCCTGCCCTCACGATACTGCGTCTCGCGGTGGACGTGAAAGCGTTGTCGTCACGTCTGACGCGACGGTGTGTTGCCTCACAGTTCCACGCTCCCCAGCAGCGGCACGGTGCCAATGCGCACGCTTGGGTCCACGGCCGTCAATCCCTCCACCAGGCGCGGCATCTGCATGGCGGGCAGCGCCTTGGCGCCCGCGTCCATGGGCGCGAAAAAGTTGTCCCAGTGCGACAGCAAGATGGCTCCCGGACGGATCGCGCCCATCACGCGCGGGCAGAAGCGCGCGGTGGTGGTCCAGCCCGCCACGCACATCATCAGCAGGTCCACGTCACGCTCCGGGTACGCGTCCAAGAGGTCTGCGCTGCCCAGGTGATAGAGCCGCTTGCCCGCCACGCGGATGTCCACGCCGAAGACGGCACCGCAGCGGTAGTGCCCCGTGCGCAGCGGGATCTGGTCGCAGTCCGAGATGTCGCCCGGCATGGGGATGCGCCCCAGCATGAAGGCCGCGTGCACGCTGGGGATGAAGCGCAGCTCGAACGGTCCCACCTCCACCTTGGTGGGCTGCCCGCGGCGTGACTCCACGTCCATCACCTGGTGCTCGGGCAGGCCCTCGATGCGGCAGAGGTGCACACACGAGCGCGAGCCATACACCTTGGCCCCGGTGTGGCGCGCGATGGCCGGCACGTCCAGCACGTGGTCGAAGTGCGTGTGCCCCGTGACGATGGCGTCGGCCTTCGGCGCGAAGCGGCGCACCGCGTCGGCGTCACTCACCAGCGGCGCGCGCGCACACGCCAGCAGCGAAGCGCGCGTGACGTAGGGGTCGATCAGCACGGTGTAGCCGTCGTGCTCGATGCAGAAGCCCGCGGTGCCCAGCCAGCTCACGCGGATGGGCGCGCGCCCCGTGGGGACGTCGAACGCGCGGGGGCCGAAGGCGATGTCTTCTGGACGCATGGCGCGGAGCGTACGCTAGGGCTCGAACACGAAGAAGCGCACAGGCGACTCCTCGGCTCCGAGCGCCCGATAGAAGTCGAGCGCGTGGGTGTCTTCTTCGTCGGCCGGGACGAAGCTGGTGTCGATGCCCTCGGCCAGGCCGCGCGCGTGGAGCTCTTCGACCAGCGCACGCCCGATGCCGCGGCGCTGGTGATCGACGCGCACCGCCAGGTCATAGATGAACAGCTCCGACGTGGCGGTGCGGGTCATGGGCAACACGTGCGCGGTCAGCCCGCCGACCATCGAACCATCTTCGACCGCTGCGAGGATGAAGAGGTCCGCGCGCTGCAGGAGGCGCTGCACGTACTCGTCCGGGAGCACCGCGCGCTCTTCCTCGAACACTTGCGCCATCATGGTGAACAGCTCGTGCGCCTGCTTCAGGTGGCTGGGACCCAGCCTCTCCACGGTGAACATGCAGCCGATTCTAGCGCGTCTCTTGGATTCGACGCCGGCTGCGATGGCCGCTGCTTGTGCGACAGTGATCAGAGCGCGGCCACAACGAGCGCCCGGAGGCTCGACACGGACTGCGCGAGCCCTTGGGACGCAAGCAGGTCCAGCAAGTCGGAGACCGACATCGGTGGACTCTTGAGCGCTCGAGCCTGATCTGACACGGCTGCAATGACAGCCCCTGGGGCTGCGTTCATCACGTCGAGCAGAAAGTCATCCGGGTGACGTGCCACGATGCCCAGCGGCCCGAGTGTGGCGTCTGGGAAGTCCTTCAGGTTGAAGGTGATCACCGCCTCGGCGCCGGCGTGAATCGCTGCGGCGAGCACGTGACGGTCACCTGGATCGGGGAGAACGAGGCCAGCGATCAGACTCTCGTGCCCTGTCACCAGAGCATCTCGCACAGCGCGGTTCATCAACGTTCGCGTCCGTTGGAGCGCCGCTTCGTTCAGATCGGGGCGCCGCACGAGGATGTTGCGAAAGCACTCATCGAGGATCTGGCTGCTCCAACGCGCCCGGACCGCGCCGGAGATCGCTATGCGAACCAACAGGTCCCTCAGTGGCGCGGGGAACAACACGTTCGCGTCGTAGACGACGGTGAACGTCACGCTTCAGTATCCGAGGCCGAGCTTCTGAGCTTCCGCCGACAGTTCGTCGGCAATGGCACGACGTTCGGCGTCGTCGCGCTCCTTGTAGGCGAGTAGGTCCGACATTCGTACGCGACGGTGAGTGCCGACCTTGCGGTAGGGAATCGCGCGCGCGTCCAGCTGCCCGATCAGGAAAGGGCGCGACACGTTCAGGAAGTCGGCGGCTTGCTGCGTGGTGACCTCGGCGTTCATCGGCACGATGGTCACCGCGCTGCCGTTGGCGATCTGCCCGAGAACGTCGATGAGGGCGCTCACGGCCTCGGACGGCAGTGTGACCGAGACCTCTTCACCCGTTGGAGAGCGGACCGAGACATACGTCTCCACGCGCTCAGCCAGCGTCAGTGGCTCGAGGCGCAGCAGCGCAGTGCGGGCGCGCTCGGATGCCTCCATGGTTGGTTCGCGTGTTGGTGGCATGGCGGACTCTCCTTCAGGACCCACAGTATAGGGTCTCGCCGGCACAAACGCAATAATCGAATTAATCGAAATATTCGTAAGAGCCAGCGACCGCCCCTTCCCGCGTGGCCGCGCGAGGTGCACTTCGTGGAATGCTTCCCGTATGACCCGGTCCGTTCTCGTCCTCCCAGCGCTCGCATGCCTGATGGCCTGCGGCAGCGAGCCCACTGCACCGGCTGCTTCTGCAGCGGCGCCCGCGCCCTCCGCGGCGCCCGCGCCCGCCGCGCGCTACACCCTGCACGAGTGGGGGCTCATCGGGGTCGACGCCTCGGCCCGCGGTCCGGCCACCATTGGCACGGTCGTCTCGCACCCCCCGCCGCTCACGGGCCTCGATGCGCTCGAGCACTGGGGCGAACAGATTCCCGAGGTGATCTCCGACGCCCCGCTGACCTCGGGGACGCATGGCCCACAAGGCGGCAAGCCGGTCATCTACCTGCACGTGCCCGAGGGATCGCCGCCGGTGGACGTGTCCGTGCGCGTGCGCCTGCCCCACGATGGCCTCGTCGAGCACTGGCCGCCGGGCGAGCCCAGCAGCGGCGCGCTCACCTGGAACGTGACGGCGCGCAGCGGCGCGTGCACCCGCCCTACCGCGCCCCCCACGGGAGACTCCGAAGCCTGCCGTGGCGTGCGCGACGCGTTCTGCGAGGCCGCCGAGATCCCGCGCTACTACGGAGCGAACGACACCTGCGTGCGCGTCGGGGAGGCCGAGGCCGAGCTGCTCTTCTATCGCGGCGCGGGCCTCGATGCGTCCAGGCTGCCGCTCGCGATGGTGCGGATGCTCAGCGAGTGGCAGACCACGAAGCGAGACTCCGCAGTGCTCGAGGGCCCCGTGCTGCTGGTGGAGCTGGTGGACGGTGCCCCACGCCTGCGCGTGCTGACCGCGCCCGACTACGCCATGCCGGCCGAAGGGGACCCGGTGATCACGCCCGGCCAAGCCCGCGCGCTGCTGCGCGCCGAGGCCACTCGCCGAGGGCTGGCCCCTGCGGAGGCCGACGCGTTCTTGGACGCGTGGTCGCCCGCGTACTTCGGTCCCTGCTTGCGCACCGGCCCCGTGGCTGAGGGACGCCCGCCCGTTTCACTGGCCGAGGCCGGGCGCGCGCTGCTCTACTTCGCCCCCGAGGCGCTAGTGGACACGTTGCTGCCGCTCGAGCTGACGCCTGCACCCGAGGCGCGCCACCGCGTGTTCCTGGTGCGCTACGTGGACCCGGAGTCGCGCGTAGAGCTTCCGCGCGAGTAGCCTCAGCACCTACACAGACAAGCTCCGAGCGGCTGTGTAGGCTCGCCGGCGCATGAAGATCGACATCGACCGCAGCGAGTGGCCGCTCATCATCGTCAAGTGGCCCAGCGGAGCGCTGAGCGACGAGCTCATCGAAGACTACCTGCGGCAGTCCGAGGGTGACCTCACGCGGCGCGAGATCCACTGCATCTTGCACGACGCGCGCGGCTCCATGGGCCTCAGCGCGGCGCAGCGGAAGCGCTTCGCGGAGCACCTCGCGCGGCACAGCGGCACCATCGCCACGTGGACCTCGGGGGTGGCCATCGCCACACCCAGCGCCCTCATCCGCGGCATGATCACGGCCGTCAACTGGATCACCGGCACGCCCTGCCCGCAGAAGCAGTTCGCCACCGCGCTCGAGGCGCACGCGTGGCTGGCCGAGACGTACCAGCAGAAGACCGGCAAGCAGGCGCCGTTCGACCCGCGCGCGCTGCGCGCCTCTTGAGGACCACGAGCAAGTTACCTGCCCCATGGACCTTCGCGATGACCAGCCTCGTTCACCGCTCTCGCTGCGAGAACGCTTCCGGGCTTTCGTCGCGGACGAGCTCCGTTACAAGCGGTTCCTGCTGCAGCTCGAGGAAAACTCCGAGCTGATGTGGTGGCAGGAGCGCCTCTGGGAGCAGTTCGTGGCTGCAGAAGGCATCTCGTTGTCTGCCGACTACCAGGTGGTCGCGCCCATCTTCGCGGGCGCGTTGGCTGAGGTGATGCCGCGCCATGAACTCGCCGAGGAGGACGTCCCCGCGTGGTGCTCCATCACCGCACTCGAGGGGAGCGCACCCGTGCAAGGCTGGGGGACCTGTCGCGGACATGCGTGGTACTCTCGCGCACGCTGGGGCGACTGGGAGGTCATCGTCTCTGAGGGGACGACGAACGGTGGAGACGGCCCTGCCGTTTTCGATCTGGACAGTGCCTCCGCCTTTCGACGCGACGGTGGCTATGGCGATGAGCGATACGATGCTTCCTACATGCCGGTCGCGGAGGCTCGCTACTTCATCGTATCGGCGCTTCGCGAATTCATGGATGAGCGCCTCGGCTCATCCTGAGCCGCACTGCCGGGCGTTAGAGGTTGGCCCACCCCAGCGCGAGCGCGATGGCCGCCGGCAGCGCCTGGATGAACAGGATGGAGCGCTTCGCCGAGGCGGCGCCGTACACGCCCACCACCACCACGAACACCAGAAGCATGGCGCGGGCCGCGAGTTCTCCGCTCACTTGCGCCCAGACGATGCCGGCCGCGAGCGCCCCGTTGTAGACGCCCTGGTTGGCGGCGACCACGCGCGTGGTCTCGGCCTGCTCGGCGGTCTGACCGAAGCGCTTCCGCACCTTGGGCGTGGTCCAGAGGAAGGTCTCGAAGACCATGAAGAGCACGTGGAGCGCGGCAACGAAGAAGGTCGCGATGGCGGCGAGCATCGCGCGAGGATAGCCGGTCTTCAGGCCGCGAGTCCGGCGAGCAGGCGCTCGAACAGCACCATGAGCCGCTCGCGGCTGGGGGTCTCCGACGGGGCGGCCAGCGCGGCGATCTCGATTCCGCGCAGCGTGGCGAGCACCAGCTGGGCGTCGACCGACGGGCACGGGGACCCGGCCAGCGACGCATACGCGAGCAGCACGGACTCGAGGCGCCCCTGCCAGGCCGCGTAGCTCTCCTCGAGATCCGGCTGCCGCCCCACGTGCAGCACCAGCTCGTACTCCGAGATGAGCCCCTCTCGGTCTTCGAGGAGGTCCGAGAGCACGATGTCTGCCAGCAGGCCCGCGGCGGCGCGCGTCATGTCCTCGCTCGGCTCGATGGGCTTCGCCAGGCGCGCGATGCGCGAGCCGGCCGTCTCGGCGTAGTAGCGGAGCGCCTCGCGCAGCAGCACCTCACGGGACTCGAAGTAGTAGGTGGTCGCGCGCAGGGAGGTGCCCGCCTCGGCCGCCACCGCTCGGTGCGTCACGCCGCGGGCCCCCTCACGCGCCAGGACTCGGAGCGTGGCCGCCAACACCTCGCGCTGCGTGGCTTCACCGCGCGCCTGTCGGCCTCGCTTCGCTCCGCTGTCCGTCATGCCCGCACCTTGGCGCGCATCGCGGGTGGACGCACGCAGCCCCCCGGCAGCACGGCGCAGGCGAGCGGGCTCGCGTTCACGCCTGGGCGCGCAGCTCGCGCAGCACCTCGGCCGCCACGCGGTCGCCCGACTCGAGCGCGCCTTCCATGAAGCCCGTGGACTCGAGCGCCGTCTCCGTGCCCGCCCAGTGGATGCGGCCCACGGGCGCTCGCAGCGCAGGGCCGAAAGCCGAGAGCGTGCCGGGCGGAAAGGTCGCGATGGGCGCGCCCAAGATGAAGGGCTCCACCGCCCAGTCGTTCTCCAGGTAGTGCGTGGGGGTCCGCGCGCGCTCCCCGAAGTAGCGGACCAGGGTGTCGAGCACGAAGCGACGACGCTCCTCCGCGGGGCGCTCGGACCAGCCTCTCGCGGGCGAGCCCGTCACGAACATCAGCAGCGCCGCCTGGCCACCCGGGGTGGTGTCGTCGAACGTGACAGTGCCGAGGTCGGTGGACACCGACTCTCCCGACAGCCCTGCGTTTCGCCAGAAGCTGTCCTGGTAGAGAGCCAGCACCTTGATGGTGGCGCCCATGCCCGAGCGCTGCGTCATCTGGTCCCGCATGGTGGGGAGCGGCGGCTCGTACTGGATGCGATCGGCGAGCGCGATGGGCACCGTCACGACCACGCGCTTGGCGCGGAACGCCCCCACGTCGCTCACCACCTGCACCCCGTTGGCGTCCTGCGTGATCTTCCGCACCGGCGCCGACGTGTGCACTGTGCCCGCGAGCGGCACCATGCGCGTGCACAGCTGCTGCGCGCCGCCAGCCACCCAGCGGTCCTGCTGCCCATCGTGCGACGCGATCAGCTTCTCGAAGCCACCGCCCGAGTGCAGGTAGTGGAGGAAGTGCAGGAACGAGAGGTTGGCCAGGTCCATGCCGAAGATCACGCGGACCGCGCCGTTCACCATCGCGATCACCGACTCGTTGCGCAGGTTGCGCTTGGCCCAGTCGAGCGCGGTCATGCCGTCCCACTCCACGGCGCGCGGGCAGTCCCACGGGTTGTCCTTGGGGACCTGCGCGCACAGGCGGTCGATCTTCCAGATGCCAAACTGCGCCACGATCAGCGTCCACGGATTGACCCGCGGGATCGTCCCCGAGTACGTGGAGATCGCGCCACGCAGGTCGAGGATGCGCTTGCCCACTGCGTAGGTGGGCGTGGTGGTGAGGCCCAGCTCGTCGATGAGCGCGTACATCCGCGGTTGACCCGGGCCCGTCCACTGGCCGCCCACGTCGAAGCGGTGCCCGTTGACCTCCACGGTCTTGGTTCGCCCGCCGACCTCGTCGCGTGCCTCCAGCACGATCACGCGCTGGCCCTTGGCGGTGAGGCGCCGTGCGGCGTTCATGCCCGAGAGGCCGCCTCCTACGACGATGACGTCGGCGTCCGGCGCGTTCTTTTCCGATGCTTCTGGTTGTTCGGGGTTGGCCATGCCCCTGTCTAGCTCGGGCGGGGGCGGGTGGCTATGGATTTTGTAACAAATGTTCCCATTTGGTTCGGGGGGCTGCCGGTTCGTCCCGCCGGGGTGCCGGCTCGCTGGCTGCGAGGTTCTATGGCCACCCACCGCTTCAGCCTGATGCTTCAACACATCTTGCTAGGGACGGATTCGCCTTGCTGCAAGGCACTATGGGCACCCCCGGCTGGAAGCCGGGGGCAGCAAACCAGGTGGCTGATGAGCATAAAGTCCCCCGCCTTTCGGCGGCGGACTACGTGGCTACCAGCAGGGTTTGCCCTACTGAGGGTAGTCAGAGACTGCGTCCGGCCACCCTTGGTAGAACACACCCCGTTGTCGATCAGGCAGTCCGCCCAAGGGCGGACTTTCGGCAGGTCCAGGCCTGGTCTGCTGCCCCCGGCTTCCAGCCGGGGGTGCCCATAGAACCTTGCAGCGCGACCGGCCGGTCTCCGACCCTGATGTCTAGGCTCCCCCCGCCCCGCCTCAAGCCCGCTGAGACGAAGCCGAGATCACCTCACCGGTCAGGTACGACGCGTAGTCGCTCGCCAGGAAGATCATGATGTTCGCCATCTCCCAAGGCTCGGCCCCGCGGCCATACGCCTCCTTGGACTCGAGCTCCTCGAGCAGCTCCTTGGTCGTCACCTTCACCAAGAACGGGTGCTTCGCCAGGCTCGGCGCAATCGCGTTGATGCGCACGTTGTGGTCCGCGGCCTCCACCGCCGAGCAACGCGTGAACGCCATCACACCGGCCTTCGCCGCCGCGTAGTGCGCTTGCCCCTTCTGCGCGCGCCAGCCCAACACCGAGGCGTTGTTCACGATGGCGCCGCTCTTGCGCGCGTACATGTGCTTCAGAGCGGCGCGGGTGCAGCGGAAGGTGCCCGTGAGGGTCACGTCCAGCACCACGTTCCACTCGTCGTCGGTCATGTCCACCACGTCCTTGGTGCCGCCCAGGCCCGCGTTGTTCATGAGCACGTCGATGTGGCCCATCTGCTCGATGGCCGAGGCGAACATGTTCTGCACGTCCTCTTCCTTGGTGACGTTGCAGAGCACCATGCCGGGCTTCATGCCGGTGGCGGCCTCCACGCGCTCGGCGGCCTCGTTCAGGCGGCGCTCGTGGATGTCGCTGATCACCATCTTGGCGGCGCCCTCCTCGGCGCAGCGCTGCGCGGTGGCGTAGCCAATGCCCGTGCCCGCCGCGGCGGTGACGAGCACGGTCTTGCCGGCCAGGAGGTTCTTGCCAACGGGGTAGTTCGGAACGGTCTTCATCGGGGCTCCCGTGGCAAGCCGAGCGCGCGCTCGCCAATGATGTTGCGCTGGATCTGGTTGGTGCCCGCGTAGATGGTGTCCGAGCGGGCGAAGAGGAAGGACTTCTGCAGGGTGGTGAGCTCGTAGGGGCCGTGCTCTGCGGGGGGCAGCGCCAGCTCGCTCTCGGCGCCCAGCACCTCCATGGCCAGCTCGCCGAAGTCGCGGTGCCAGTTGCTCCAGTAGAGCTTGGCGAACGACGCCTCGCGGCCGAGCTCGGTGGTGTCCACCGACAGCGTGCGCAGCGCGTTGATGCGCATGATCTTGAGCCCGATCCACGCGTGCGCGATGCGCTGCCGCAGCACCGGGTCTTGCAGCGCGCCGTTGCGCTTGGCGGCCGCCAGCACCTGGTCGAACTCTTTCTGGAACTGCTGCTGCTGCGCCAGCGTGGACGCGCCGCGCTCGAAGGCCAGCGTGCCCATGGCCACGCGCCAGCCGTCGTTCACGGCGCCGACAACGTTCTCCTCGGCCGTCTTCGCGCCGTCGAAGAACACCTCGGCGAACTCGCTGCCGCCCGTGATCTGCTCGATGGGCACGATGTTCACGCCGGGCTGCCGCATGGGCACGAGCAGGTAGCTGATGCCCTTGTGCTTCTGCGCGGTCTTGTCGGTGCGGCACAGCACGAAGCAGTAGTCCGCCCAGGGCGCGAGGCTGGTCCAGACCTTCTGGCCGTGGATGACCCACTGCCCGTCCACCAGCTCGGCGGTGGTCTGGATGTTGGCGAGGTCGCTGCCCGCGTTGGGCTCGCTGTAGCCCTGACACCAGATCTCGGAGCCATCCACGATGCCCGGCAGGTACTTCTGCTTCTGCGCCTCGCTGCCGAAGTGGATGAGCGTGGGCCCCAGCAGCGTCTCGCCAATGTGGCCGATGCGCCCCGGGCCGCCCGCGCGCACGTACTCCTCGTTGAAGATCACCTCTTCCATCAAGGGCACGCCGCGTCCGCCGGCGCTCTTGGGCCAGCCCACGCAGTTCCAGCCGGCCGCGCCCATCACGCGGTTCCAGTCCATGCGGAGATCCACCGCGTAGTGCTCGTCGCCGGGGCCGCCGCGCCCCTTGAGGCTCTCGAAGCGGCCGGTGAGGTGCTCCGCCAGCCAGGCGCGCACCTGCTCGCGGAAGGCCTCTTGCTCGGCCGTGAGCTCGAGGTCCATGGACCCGCCCTGGCCCAGCATGGACGCCACGCGCTCGCGGTGGTGCTGCGCGCTGCCCAGCAACGTGCGGCTGCTCTGCGCGCGCTTGAAGTAGAGGTGCGCGGCGTGCTCCCAGGTGAAGCCGATGCCGCCGTGGATCTGGATGCTCTCGCCCGCGCAGTGGAAGAACGCGTCCGAGCAGTAGGCCTTGGCGCTGCTGGCCGCCTCGCTCAGCTCGCGCGCCTTGTGGTCCGTGATGTCACCCGCGCTCAAGAGCTGCGCCGCCACGGCGCTCGCATAGAACGCCACGCTGCGCGCGCACTCCACCTTGAGCAGCATGTCCGCGCACATGTGCTTGATGCTCTGGAACGAGCCAATCGGCCGCCCGAACTGCTGGCGCACCTTCGCGTACTCGACCGCCATGTCCAAGCACGCCTCGGCCCCGCCCACCTGCTCGGCGCACAGGCCCACGGCGGCCAGGTCCAGGATCACGGCGAGCGCGCGCGCGCCGTCCATCGCGGAGAGGCGAGCGTCCTCCGCCAGCACCACGCCGCTGAAGCGCAGGCTCCCGAGGCGCCGCGTCTGGTCCATGGTGGGCAGCGCGGTGCGCGTGAGCCCCGCGGTCTCTCCCGGCAGCACGAACAGGCCCAGCTCGGCCGGCGCGCCTTCGCCCCCGTCCACCCAGGCCGCCACCACCAGCAGGCTCGCGCTGTGGCCGTCCACCACGTAGCCCACGTCGCCGGTGAGCGTGTAGCCCTCGCCGGTCTTCGCAGCGCGCAGCGTGACGGCGTCGGCCCCTTCGCGGTGCGCGGCCACGTCGGGCCCGCGGTAGCCCAGCGTGGCGGTCACTTCACCGGCCGCGATGCCCGGTAGGTGCGCCTGCTTCTGCGCCGCGGTGCCCGCCACCAAGAGCGCGTTCGTGCCCAAGCACACCGTGCCGAAGAAGGGCGAGCAGAACACGTGGCGCCCCATCTCTTCCAAGAGCGGGTGCAGGTCCAGAGGCCCGAGGCCGATGCCGTCTTGCGCCTCGGGGATGACCAGCGCGGGCCAGCCCAGCTCGGTGGCCACGCGCTGCCACACGGCGGCGTCGTAGCCCAGCTCGGTCTTCATGGCCTTGTCCACGTGGGCCGCCGTGGACTCGGCGGCCAGGAAGCGGCGCGCCTGCGTGCGCAGCTCGTTCTGGTCTTCGGTGAAGCGGAATTCCATGACTAGTGCTCGGCCTTGTTTGCGGTGGCGGCGTCCAAGAAGGCGGGGCGCTCGCCGCCGCCGTGAATCAACAGGTCGGCTCCGCTGACATACGAAGCCAGCGGCGAAGCCAAGAACAGGCACGCGTTGGCGATGTCTTCCGGCAGCGCCAGGCGGCCCAGCGGCACGGTGGCCGACACGCGCGCGATGCCCGCCTCGTCGCCGTAGTGCAGGTGCGCCTGCTCGGTGCGAATCATGCCCGCGGTGATGGCGTTCACGCGCACGCGCGGCGCCCACTCCACGGCCAGCGAGCGCGTGAGGTTCAAGAGCCCCGCCTTGGCCGCGCCATAGGCCGCGGTGCCGGGCGAGGGCCGCGCGCCGCTCACGCTGGCGATGTTCACGATGTTGCCGCCGCTCGCCTGCGCCTGCATCACGCGGTTGGCTGCGACAGAGCAGTGCAGCGCCGAGGTGAGGTTGAGCGCGATGATCTTCTCGCTGAAGCGCGGCGACGCCGTGGCCGCCTCCGTGAAGGGCGCGCCGCCGGCGTTGTTCACCAGCACGTCCAGGCGCCCGTGCTGCGCCACCACCGCGGCCACCAGCTTGTCCACGCTCTCGGGGTCGCGCACATCGCAGGCCACGAACGAAGCCGTGCGCCCGCCCGCTGCCGGCAGCGTGTCGGGCGTCTTGCGACCACACACCACCACGTTGGCGCCCGCCGCCAGGAACGTCTCGGCGATGCCGCGCCCCAGCCCGGCGGTGCCGCCGGTGATCAGCGCCACCTGGCCCGTGTAGTCGAGCCCGCTCACGTGCCGTAGACCTTCACGAGCGGCTGCGCGGACTCCAGCATGCGCCCCACCACGGGGCCAATCTCGCTCGGGTCCCAGCGCTTGCCGATGTCCAGCACCTGGTCGCGGCGGTAGCCGTCGAACACGGTGATGTTGCCGCCGAAGATCTCCCACACGCGGCCGGTCACCTCGCTGCTCTCGCTGCTGGCCAGCCACGCCACGAAGGGCGACACGTTGGCCGGGTCGTTCACGTCGAAGCCCTCTTCCGGCGCCTTCATGGCGTCCGAGAACGCGCCCTCGGTCATGCGCGTGCGCGCGATGGGGCAGATGGCGTTGGCCGTGACGCCGTAGCGCTTGAGCTCCGCGCCCTGCACCAGCGTGAGCGTGGCGATGCCGGCCTTGGCGGCCGAGTAGGCGCACTGCCCCACGCTGCCCAGCACGCCCGCGCCGGAGCTGGTGTTGATGATGCGCGCGTCCACCTTGTTGCCGGCCTTCACCTGGTCACGCCAGTAGGCCGCCGCGTGGCGCGACAGGCAGAAGTGCCCCTTGAGGTGCACGTTCACCACCGCGTCCCACTCCTCTTCGCTGCAGCTCACGAACATGCGGTCGCGCACGAAGCCGGCGTTGTTCACCACCACGTCCAGCCGCCCGAAGGTGGCCACGGTCTCGTCCACCAGCGCCTTGGTCTGTGCCCAGTTGGCCACGTCGGCGCCGTTGGCAAACGCCTCGCCGCCCATGGCCTTGATGGCGCTCACCACCTCGGCGGCCGGGCCCTCGTCGCGGCCCTCGCCGTGGTTGGTGGCGCCCAGATCGTTGACCACCACCTTGGCGCCCTGACGCGCCAGCTCGAGCGCGTGCTCACGGCCGATGCCGCGCCCTGCGCCCGTGACGATGACCACGCGACCTTCACAGATTCCACTCATGTGCTTGCTCTCTCTTTCAAACGAAAATCCGCGGTCACACGGGGTCGGTGACCTTCACCATCAGCTTGCCGCGGTGGTCCCCCGAGAACAGGCGCAGCAGGTGCGCCGGCGCGTGCTCGATGCCATCCACGATCTCGTCGCGCGTCTTGAGCGCGCCCTCGCGCACGTACCCGGCCAGCTCGTCGCGGGCGGCGGCGTAGCGGTCGGCATAGTCCAGCGTCACGAAGCCCTCCATGCGCGCGCGCTTGGCCATGAGCTGCATGATGTTGCGCAGGCCCGGGCCCGGCTCGGTGCGGTTGATCTCGCTGATGGCCCCGCACACCACCACGCGCCCGCGCATGGCCAGGCGCGGCAGCACCAGGTCCAGCAGCTCACCGCCCACGCCGTCGAAGAACACGTCCACGCCCTTGGGGCACACGTCCTTCAGCTGCTGGCTCAGGTTGGCGCTCTTGTAGTTGAGCGCCGCGTCGAAGCCCAGCTCGCTGCACAGCCACTCGCACTTGTCGCTAGACCCCGTGAGGCCCACCACGCGGCAGCCGCGCAGCTTGGCCAGCTGCCCCACGATGCTGCCCACGCCGCCGGCGGCCGCGCTCACCAGCACCGTCTCGCCCGCCTCGGGGCGGCCCACGTCATAGAGCCCGAAGTAGGCCGTGAGCCCGTTGCCGCCCAGCACGTTGAGCATGGAGCTGAGCGGGATGCCGGGCACGGGCGTGATCTTGCCCATGAGCTGCTGCGCCGGCACCAGCGCGTATTCTTCCCAGGTGGCCAGCGCCTGGCACAGGTCGCCGGGCTGCCACTCGGGCACGCTGCTCAGCACCACCTGCGACAGCGTGCCGCTGCGCACCGGCGCGCCAATGGCGATGGGCGGCAGGTAGCTCTTGCTGTCGCTCATCCAGCCGCGGATGGCCGGGTCGAGCGAGAGGTAGATCTGCCGCAGGAGCACCTGCCCCGGCCCCACCGCTTGGGGCACGGGCCCCTCGGCCAGCGCAAAGTCCTCGGCCACGGGCACGCCATGTGGGCGCCGCGCGAGGAGGACTTGCTTCTGGGTGCTGGGCAGCGTGCTCATGCGACGTGCCTCACTTCACAGGCGCTCGATGATCATGGCCATGCCCTGGCCGCCGCCCACGCACATGGTCTCGAGACCGTAGCGGCCGCCGCTCACCTGCAGGCCGTGGATGAGCGTGGTCATGATGCGCGCGCCCGTCATGCCGAACGGATGGCCCAGCGCGATGGCGCCGCCGTTCACGTTGAGCTTCTCGTAGGGGATGCCCAGCTGCTTGGCCGAGGGCACCACCTGCGCCGCGAAGGCCTCGTTGATCTCCACGAGGTCGATGTCCTTGATGGTGAGGCCCGCGCGCGCGAGCGCCTGCTGGCTGGCGGCCACGGGGCCGAGGCCCATGATCTCGGGGTTGATGCCCGTGACGCCGCTCGACACGATGCGCGCCAGCGGCGTGAGGCCCAGCTCCTTGGCCTTCTTGTCGCTCATCACCAGCACGGCCGCGGCGCCGTCGTTCAGCGGGCAGGCGTTGCCGGCGGTCACCGTGGCGGCGTCGCCCATCCACTTCTTCAAGATGGGCTCGAGGCCGGCGATGGCGGCGAGCGTGGTGCCGGCGCGCGGGCAGTCGTCGGTGTCCACCACCGTGCCGTTGGCCAGCGTGACGGGCGTGATCTCGTCGCGGAAGAAGCCGCTCTTCTGCGCGGCCTCGGCGCGGTTCTGCGAGAGCACCGCAAACTCGTCCTGCTCGGCGCGCGTGACGCCCAGGCTGCCGGCCACGTTCTCGGCCGTCTGCAGCATGTTGGTGTAGACGTCGGGCAGGCCGTCCACGGCGGCCCACGGCGTGCCCGAGGCGAACGCCTTGCTGCGCGCCATGGCGTCGTTGAAGAGCGGGTTGAGCGTGCCCTCCATGCCGTCGGACTTGCCCTTGTCGAAGCGGCTCACGCACTCCACGCCGCCGGCCACGAACACGTCGCCCTCGCCCGCCTTGATGGCGTGCGCCGCCATGCGGATGGTCTGGAGCGACGAGCTGCAGTAGCGGTTCACGGTGGCGCCGGGCGCCTCGTTGAGGCCCGCCAAGAGCGCGACCACGCGGGCGAGGTTGTAGCCCTGCTCGCCGGCCGGCTGCGCGCAGCCGAAGAGCACGTCTTCCACGAGCTTCGGGTCCAGGTTGGGGACCTTCTGCAAGAGAGCCCGCACCACCAGGGCGCCCAGGTCGTCTGGACGTTGGTCCACGAGGGAGCCCTTCTTGGCGCGGCCGATGGGGGTGCGAGCGGTGGCAACGATGACGGCTTCGGGCATGACTCGGTCTCTCATTCTTCGATGAAGGCGCTTTGCTCGCCCAGCAGGACGTGCTTCAGCACCTTACCAGTGGCGTTCCGCGGAAGGGGCTCGGTCACGAACCGGAGCTCCGCGGGGACTTTGAAGTAGGCGAGGGTCTCGGACACCCACGCGCGCAGCGCAGCTTCTAGCTGTGGCGTCGGGGCGGGGGTGCCCTCCGTTACGCGCACGAAGGCGGCCACCCGCTGGCCGAGCTCCTCGTCAGGCACGCCCATCACCGCGCACTCGGCCACCTGCGGGTGGGCCTCGAGGCGCTGCTCAATCTCCTGCGGGTACACGTTCTCGCCGCCCCGCAGGATCAAGTCGCGCTTGCGGCTGCACAGATACAGGCGCCCGTCCTCGAGGTGCCCCACGTCGCCCGTGCGCAGCCAGCGCCCGGGAAGAAGGACGGCAGCCGTGGCCTCGGGGTTCTGGAAGTACTCCAGCATCACCAGCGGCCCGCGCACGTGGATGTCGCCGTCTTCACCCGGGGGCAGGGGCTGCCCGTCTTCGCCGCGGATCTCGAGCTCCACCGTGGGCACCGGCCGGCCCGCCGACGTGGGGTGCGCGCGCAGCTCGGGCCCCGGGTTGAGCGTGCTGAAGGCGCAGCCCTCGGTGAGCCCATAGCCCACGCCCATGGTCTCGCGCACCTGCGGCACCAGCGTGAGCGCCTGCTCTTGCAGCGGGGCCGGAATGGGCGACCCGCCGCCCCCCATCATGCGCAGGCTGCTCAAGTCGAACTTCCGCGCCCGCGGGTGGTGCACCACGCGGTGCAGCATGGTGGCCGTGTAGCCCCAGCCCGTGACCTTCTCGTCCTGAATGAGCTCCAGCACCCGCAGCGGCTCGAAGCGCCCCATGGTCCACACCGTCTTGGCCCCGCCGCCCAGCCCCGTGACCGCCGCGCAGTGCAGCCCCGAAACGTGGAACAGGGGGCTGGTGACCAAGATGCAGTTCGGGGTCGCGTCAGGAGCTGGCGGCTTGAGCGCCATGAGCCGCGCCCCGTGGAAGAAGCTCACCATGAGCAGCGAGCCCAGGTTGCCGTGCGTGTGCACCGCCGCCTTGGGCCGCCCTGTGGTGCCGCTGGTGTAGAGCATCACCGCGGGCATCTCTTCGGTGATGGGCGTGGTGGGCAACGCGGCGGGGGTGAGTGGGGCCTCGCGCAGGGCCGCCTCGAAGTCCGCGTCGATGGGCAGCACCCAGCAGGGCAGGCCGGCCAGCTGCTCGGCGCTGAGGCGCGCGAGGCGCTTCTCGTCCGCGATGAGGAGGGAGGGCTGGCAGTCGGCGATGCCGTACAGGATCTCGTCGGCCGTCCACCAGGCGTTGAGGCCCACCGCGACGGCCCCCAGGCTGGTGACGGCCCAGAAGCTGAGCACCCACTCGGGGCAGTTGGCGGCCAGGATGGCCACGCGGTCGCCGGGCTTGATGCCGTGGATGGAAGCGAGGTTGGCGGCCAGGGTGGCGACGAGCTGGAGGTGCTCGGCGTAGGTGTACCGGCGGCCGTCTTGCCAGACCATGTAGTCGGCTTGGCCGAAGGTGGATGAGCGCTGGAGAACGTCGCGCAGGGAGCGCGGGCGGTTCTTGAAGTTGGTGACCTGCTCGCCGAGGATGGTGGTCTGCTCCAGCTCGAAGGGCTGCCCTGGGCCCGTCAGGTGGGCCTCGATCGCGGCGAGATCGGGGGTGGGCGTGGCGTCGGCGGGCATGGCGGGGGCGGGTCGGCGAGCCGGGAGGGAGTAGAGTAGAACGTGTTTCAGTTTGTGCAAGGTGGGGGCCCCCGCTCCCCGTGTGTCTCGACCTACGTCGCAGTCTTGAGGGCGGCGTCCACAGCGTTCGTTGACGGCCGAGGGGAGCTTCCTGATACCGTCGCTCACCGTGCGAGGGATGCAGAGCGCGGGGCCCGCCAATGAAGGACTTCACCGAACTGTCAGCGTCAACCTGGGTCGCCAGCAACGCCCTCGCGTTTGCCGTTCGCGACAGGTTCCCGGTGACAGTCGGTCACACCCTTGTCATTCCACGCCGCGTCATTCCCGCACGGTTTGACGCTACCGACACGGAGCGGGCGGCTCTCGTCTCTCATCGACGAGGTCCGCATCAGCTCGACGCCCTGGCGCCCAAGCCCGACGGCTACAACGTCGGACTTCCAACGCGGGCGAAGCCGCCGGCCCAGACGGTGATGCACCTGCACCTGCACGTCATCCCTCGGTACCTCGGTGACATGGACGATCCGCGAGGCGGGGTCCGCCACGTCATCCCGAGCAAGGGCAACTACCTTCAGTCCGCCAAGCCTCTATCCACGGGCGGCGAGAAGGACCCGTTCTCCCGTCACATCCTTCCGCTGTTCGAGACCGCCAACGAGATCGCCATCGTCGCAGCCTTCGTCCAAGAGAGCGGCGTGCTGCGCATTCGGGCGGCGCTGCGCAGTGCGGTGCAACGAGGCGCCCAGGTCCGGCTGCTGACTGGCGACTACCTCGAGATCACTTCTGCAGTCGGCCTCGAGCTGCTGCTTGCACTCGAGGAGACCACACTCGAGGAGGCGACCGAATCCGGCTCGCTGAAGACCCGCGTGATCGAGGTCGACGCGCTCGAAGGACCAAGGTGTTCCACCCCAAGGCGTGGCGCTTCGAGGCGCCGCGCCACGGCATTGCGTTCGTGGGCAGCAGCAACCTCTCTCGGTCGGCGCTGGAGGCGGGCATCGAGTGGAACCTTCGGGTTGATCGTGACCGCGACCATGAGGCCTATACGCAAGTGCGCGCAGCGTTCGAGGGCTGGGACACGGCGACCCGCTCACAGCCCAGTGGCTCGCCTCCTACTCGCGTCGTGCGCAGCGAGCTGCCATGTCACGGGGGCTTGCAGGCGAGAAGGCCGAGGAGGTTCTGGAGCCGGCGCCCACGCCACACAGCGTCCAGCGCGAAGCGCTCGCGAAGCTCTCGAAGACCAGAGCCCAAGGCTTTCGCCGAGGGCTTGTCATCCTCGCTACCGGCCTTGGCAAGACGTGGCTCGCTGCGTTCGACTACCGGCAGCTCTGGGAGGAACTCGGCGCTCCGCCACGCCTTCTCTTCATCGCGCACCGTGACGAACTGTTGGAGCAGGCGGCGCTGACGTATCGGCGCCTGCTCCGCACACACGGCGAGTTCCCCACTGTGACCTGGTGTCGCGGGACTCAGGAGACCTCTCGGGCGACCTGGTGTTTGCCTCGGTCGCGAAGCTCACGCGGAAGGAGCAGCTCGCCGCTTTGGCCAACGAGGTGTTCGACTACGTGGTCATCGACGAGGTGCACCACGCCGCCGCCGACTCGTACCGCCGGATCCTCGACGTGCTCGCGCCGCGGTTCCTGCTGGGGCTGACCGCTACCCCGGATCGTGCGGACGCACGCGACATCTACGGCCTCTTCGATGACAACGAGGTCTACCGGGCGGACATCGGGCGCGGGATTGCCGAGCAGAAGCTGGCCCCGTTCCACTACTTCGGCGTGAAGGACGAGATCGACTACGACCACATCCCCTGGCGCAACAAGCGGTTCGACCCCGACGAACTCGCCAAGGCGGTCCAGACCGAAGCTCGCATGGCCACGCTCTGGCGGGCTTGGGGCGAGCACGCGGGGACACGATCGCTGATCTTCTGCTGCAGCGTCGCCCACGCCCTCTACGTGCGCGACCACCTTCGGACGCGTGGCGTGCGAGTGAGCGCGGTGTTCGCTGGCGAAGGGTCCGACTCCCGCGAGTTGTCGCTACGTGCGCTCGCGAGCGGGGACCTCGACGCGGTCTGCGCGGTGGACCTCTTCAACGAGGTGTCGACGTCCCGGCTATCGACCGCGTCATCATGCTCAGGCCCACCGAGTCGAGTGTGCTGTTCCTCCAGCAGCTTGGCCGCGGGTTACGCGCCAGTCCTGGGAAGGAGGCCGTGACCGTCGTGGACTGCGTGGGCAACCACAAAGTCTTCCTCGAACGTGTTCGCACGCTGCTCTCCCTCGGGGGCAGGCGCGACGCGGTGCGCCCGTTCCTGGAGAGCGATGAGAAGGCCACGCTGCCGGAGGGCTGTTGCCTCGGCCTCGGTTTCCTCGGAGGCCAGCCACCTCGCGCGGTTGTACAGATCTGGCGGCGCCGATGAAGTAGAGCGTGCGTACCGCGAACCCGGGATGCCCAGGAGGCCCGACCCACGGCAGGCCAGCTTCAGCGTGCCGGCTACCTACCAGGAATCTTGCGCGAACGATATGGCAGCTGGTTCGAGTTCGTAGGGAGTGAAGGGGACCTCGACGAGTCAGAGCGTTCCGCGCTGGCTGCGGCCCAGATGCTCCTGCGTGAGGTCGAGACTACCGAGATGACGCGGTCGTTCAAGATGGTGACGCTCGAAGCGCTGCTCGAGGCCGATGCCCTCTTCACCGGACTGCCCCTCCGCGAACTCGCACTTGGCGCCCACGCGATTCTCCGCCGTTCCCCGGAGTTCTTCACCGACATCGCGGAGGCCGAGCGCCGGGAGTCCATCACAGCTGCCGATGAGCGTCGCTGGCTGACCTACTGGCGGAAGAACCCCATCGACAGCTGGACCACGGGCAAGGCAGGACGTCGCGTCTGGTTCCAACTCGACGGGGAGCGCTTCGCACTCGCGGCACCATTCGACGCACACATTCAGCGCGCGGATCGCGCGCATGGTCCGCGAGTTGGTCGACTACCGGCTGGCTCAGTACCGCGCACGGAAGCGTTGGGGCGTCAGCGCCGAA
>JADJJE010000038.1 GCA_016706685.1 Sandaracinaceae bacterium
AGCGCCTGATCGACCAGCGCCTGCGTTGGCTGGGGCTCACCCCCGGTGAGTTCGCGCTGTGGCAGGTGGAAGAGGCGCTCGCCCAGCGCATGCGCCTCATCGTGATCGAGTCGGTCTCGGTCAGCCCCGCCGAGGTGTGGAGCGCCTACGAGCGTGAGCGCGAGCTCGCCAGCATCGCCTACGTGCGGTTCTCGCCGCGCTACTACCGCGACCAGCTGCAGATCGACGAGGCGGCGCTCACGGCCTGGATGGCCGAGCACACGTCGGAGATCGACACGCGCTACGCCGGCGAGCGCGCCCGCTTCACGGGCCTCGAGGCGCAGGTGCGGGCGCGCCACATCCTGATCAAGTTCGAAGAGACCGACACCGACGAGGTGAAGGCCGCGGCCCGCGCACGCGCCACCGACCTGCTGCGCCGCCTGCGCGCGGGTGAGGACTTCGCCACGCTGGCGCGCGCCAACAGCGAGGACACGGGCACCGCCACGCTCGGCGGCGACCTGGGCTTCAACCCGCGCGGCCGCATGGTCCCGCAGTTCGACGAGGCGCAGTTCGCGCTCGAAGAGGGCGCCATCTCGGACCTGGTGGAGACCCGCTTCGGCGCCCACATCATCCAGGTGGTGGACAAGCGCGAGGGCGATGTCCCCGAGGCCGAGGCCAAGCGCGAGATCGCCGAGGGGCTGTACCGCGAAGAGCGCGCCGGTGAGCTGGCGTCCGAAGCTGCGGTGCGGGCGCTGGCCGACCTGCGCGGCGGCGTGACCCCCGACCAGCTGGCACGCACGCTCCAGGGGCTGCCGCTCGAGGCGCCCGTGGACGCCGAGGGCAACCCCGTGGAAGAGGACGCCCCCGAGCTGAGTGGCCTTGCCCCGTCCCTCGAGCGCGCCGAGAGCTTCGGGCGCTCGGGCAACCCCATCCGCGGCCTGGACGGCGCCAACCTCGTGCGCGCCGTGTTCGACATGGCCGAGGGCGAGACCATGCCCACCGAGCCGCTGCGCGTGGGGTCCGAGTTCGTGATCTTCCAGGTCACCGACCGCCAGAGCGCCGTCCGCGAAGAGTTCACGGACGAAGAGCAGACCCGCATCCGCGATGGCCTGCGCAGCGCGAAGCAGCGCGAGGTGCTCGCCCAGCACATCGCCGGGCTGCGCGCCCAGGCCGAGCGCGACGAGGCCGTGTTCATCAACCCCGAGATCCTGCGCTACGGCGACGAGGTCGAAGAGACGGAAGAGGACGCGGAGGACGAGGACGAGGGCGAGGCTGCCGAGGGTGAGGGCAGCGCCGCCACCCGCGAGGACGAGGCCGATCCCGCCCCCGCCGAAGCCGCCGAGTGACCCGAGAGCCGCGCCCCCAGCGCGGCTCTTCTGCTTTCAGCGCAGGGCGGCCGCGACGGCCTGCTCGAGCTGCGCGTCCGAGACCTCGCCCACGAAGGTGGCCGACACCTGGCCCGCGTGGTTGATGACGAAGGTGGTGGGCACCGAGCTGATGCGGTACTCGCGCGCGGTGGCCTGCGAAGCGAGGCCGATGGGGAAGCTCATGCCGAACGACTGCGCGGCGCGTGAGATGTGGGTGAGGCCGACCGGCGAGTCGGGCACCTGGTCGACTGACAGCCCCACGACCTTGCCCCCGCGCGACACCAGGCGCTGATGCGCGCGGCTGAGCACGGGCGCTTCGTGGCGGCAGGGGCCGCACCAGCTGGCCCAGAAGTTGAGCACCACCACGTGCCCGCGCTCGGCGGCCAGGTCGAACGTCCGCCCATCCGCGAGCGTGGCCTGCACGTTGGGCGCGAGCGTCCCGGCGGCGAGGGCCGGCGAACCGAAGGCACCGCCACCGAGACTCCAGAGGAGCGCGAGCGCCAGGCCCCACGGAGCGGCGAGGCGGAAGACACGACGGGGGGTGGAGGCGGAGGCCATCTAAACGGATGATACGACAGGACGGGCGGAGTGTTACCCCCCGGTGAGGCCGAGGCCGAGGCCGAGTCCGAGGCCGAGGCCGAGTCCGAGGCCGAGTCCGAGGCCGAGAGTCGAGTCCGAGGCCGAGTCTGAGGCCGAGGCGAGTCAGCGGGCCGGGGCCGAGCCGCGGCGAGGCCCCACTCGGTCCACGGTGGGCCCGGCGCAATCCCCAGGGGGTCCAGCTGCGCTGCCCGTCGGACGCATGGGCGTGCAGGAGCCAGACGGCCGCCACCGCCGGGGCGGGGCAGGGGGTTGGCAAGGGCGTGGGGGGACCCGGAAATCAAACGCAGCGCAGCGAAGTGCCGATTTCCAGGGAGTCCCGACAGGACGCGCCAGCGCGTCCGTGCCCGCCGCGACCCCTGCCCCGCCCCGGCGGATCGATCCCGCCACCAGCACGCCCGCACTTTCCAAACGCCACCAGAGCAGCTACGACCCACGCATGCGCTGCGTGATCGTCATGGACCCCGTCTCCACCGTCCTCGTCAACGAGGACACCACCTTCGCGCTCATGCTGGAGCTCGAGGCGCGCGGGCACCGGGTGGACCACTGCCTCGTGCAAGACGTGCATCTCCACCAAGGGCGCGTGCACGCCGCCGTGCGCCAGGCGCGCAGCTCACGCACGGCGTTGCCGCCCGTGCAGCTGGGGGAGCCCGAGCGCGTGTGCCTCGAGGACGTGGACCTGGTGTTCATCCGCAAGGACCCGCCCTTCGACGAGCACTACCTGTGGCTCACGCTGCTGCTCGAGCACCTGCGCGGGAAGACCGCCGTGCTGAACGACCCGCGCGGGCTGCGCGACGCCAACGAGAAGCTCTACGCGCTGCACTTCCCCGAGGTGATGCCGCGCACCACCGTGGACAGCGACAAGGCGCGCATCAAGGAGTTCGTAGCCAGCGTAGGCGGGCGCGCCGTCATCAAGCCCATCGACGGGCACGGCGGCGAGGGCGTCTTCGCCATTTCGCTGGCGGACAAGAACATCAACGGGCTGATCGAGCTGGTGACCCGCAGCGGCAAGCGCGTGGCCATGGTGCAGGCCTTCATCGACGAGGTGGTGGAGGGCGACAAGCGCATCCTGCTGGTGGACGGCGAGCCGCTCGGCGCCATCCTGCGCGTGCCGCAGGGGGACGACGTGCGCAGCAACATCCACGTGGGCGGGTCGGTGAAGGCCACCACGCTCACCGAGGCCGACCAGCGCGTGGTGGCCGCCGTGGCCCCCAAGCTGCGCGCCGACGGGCTGGTGTTCGTGGGGCTCGACGTCATCGGCGGGAAGCTCACGGAGGTGAACGTCACCAGCCCCACCGGCATCCAGCAGATGATGCGCCTCGACGGCGTGAACTACGCGGCGCGCGTCATCGACGCGTTCGAAGCGAGAGCGGCGCGTTGAGCGAGCGCGTGCGCGGCCGGCGCCCGGGACGCACGCGGCTGACGCTGGCGCTGCTGGGAGCGCTGGCGCTGCTGCCCGCCTGCCGCAGCGCACCGAGCGCGAGCGCGCTTCGCGAGGTCCGCGCAGGAGACGACGCGTTCCAACTGACGGTGCTCGAGGATCTGTCGCGCGCGCACGACGTGTTCCGCAGCGCCCAGGCGGTCTACAGCAGCACGGACCGTGGGCTCTACGTCTACCCCACCAGCGGGCCTCCGCGGCCCACGCGGCTCGGTCTGTCGGCGGGGCTGCCCAGCGAGGACGTGCTCGCCGCGCGGCTCCTGCCCGACGACACGCTGGTGGTGCTCACGTCGCGCGGGCTGGGCGCCGTGGCCACACGCGCAGGGGTGTCGGCACCGGAGCTCCCCGCCCCGCCGCTCGGCGTGCTCTACGACATCGAGGTGTATGATGGCCTGCTCTACGCGTGCGGCGAGCTGGGCCTCGGGCGCCTCGAGCGTGTGGCAGCCGGCGGCTGGCGCACCCTGAGCGAGCTCCCGGGAGAGCCGCTCACCTGCCACGACCTGCAGCTGGGGCGCGACGACACGTTGTTCGTGCTGGGGGAGTCCAGCCTGGCGCAGCTCGAGGGCGACGTGCTGCGTGAGCACCGCGCGCCGGCGTTTCCGCAGGGCCGCCCGCGCGCCCTGGCCGAGGGCACGGACGGTGAGCTCTACGTGCTGTTGGAGCGTGAGGCCGGCGGTGAGCTCGCGCGCTTCCATGCCGGCGCGTGGTGGAGCTACAGCTGGACCGCGGTGAGCGGAGATGCGCCCGTGGTGGGCCTCATCGCACAGGCCGGAGTGCCGCTGCTGGTGACCTCGGACGCCGTGCTGGCGCTGAGCGCCGAGTCGCGCGGAGGCACCCGCTTGCGAGCCACGGCACAGCACACGGGCAACCCCCTGCTCTTCCGCACCACGCCCAGCCTGCCGCGCGCCACGGCCCCGCTCGGCCTCGAGGCGCACCGCTCGCGCAGCGCACCACTCGTGTCTGCACCGGTCGCCACGGACGAGCCCGACGCCGCCCCCGCGCTGTACGCCCACGCGCTGCCCCAGGTGGGAGCGGCCTACGAGGCCGCGTTCGCGTCGAGCGAGTGGGTCTACCTCGCGCAGCCCGGCCGCGGCCTGCTGGAGGTGGGCGAGGCACGGCGTCCGCTCAGCGCCGCCGACTTCCGTGACCTGCGCCCGCTCACGCTGGCGATCGACGTGCGCGGCGGGACGTGGCTGCGCGCCGACGACGGAACGCTCGTGCGCGTGGAGCAGGGCGAGGCCCGCGTGTACCCACACGGGCGCGCATCGGCGCTGCTGGAGAGCCACGACGCCACAGGTGCCCCCCACGCGAGCGACCCGTGGGCGGCGCTGGTGAGCCCGGCTGGCGAGGTGGTGCTGGTCAGTCCGACTCCCAGCGGCTGGGTGGAGCAGGCACGCGTGCCGGATGCCCAGCAGCTCGCGAACGTGCGCCTCGGGGTGCGCAGCACGGACGGGCACATCTGGCTCCTCGCCCACGGCGGGCGGGCGGAGTGGCCGCGCGGCTACGGCCTCGCGCACCGTGACCCGGAGGGTGTGTGGTCCTTCGTGGACGTGCCCCTCGAAGCACGCGGCGCGCTCGACGCGGTGACGCAGCTGGTGAGCCGCGGGGACGTGGCCTTCGTGGCCGGCCCGGGCGGCCTCGCGCGCGTGCCGGCGCAGGGCGCAGCCGAGGTGCTCTTCCGTGGCCCCGTGTCGGACCTCGAACGCGCAGGCAGCACATTGGCGTTCGTGGCCGACGGCAACCTGTTCCAGCTGCACCTGGATGCCGCAGCGGGAACACGCGCGCACCCCGTGCCCTTGGACGAAGAGGCAAGCGAGGCGCTTCGCCGCGTGAACCCTGCCGGCTTCGCGCTGACTCCGACACACGCGCTGATCACGGGCGAAGGTGGCCTCGTGCTGGGCACGCTCGCGGCCGAGACACCGGGAGAGCTGGCCGGCGGCGCATGGGAAGCGCTGCTCGGCTCGGCCGCAGGCCTGCTGGCGCACGACGTGGATGTGGGCGCGCAGGGCACGTGGGTGGCGCGTCGCGACGGCGCCGTGCTGCTGTTCACGCCGCGTTGAGGGCCACCCCCCCTCGGCCCCGCCGAGGGCGGATCGGCTCAGCCCCGGCTCACACCACCCAGCGCGTGCATGCGGTCCACCTGGGCGTCCAGCTCGTTCAGCAGCACGTGCTCCCAGCCGTCCGAGAGCGCCGCCACCACGGCGCGGTAGTACCAGAGCGTCTGGGCCTTGTCGGCGCTGAAGCGCTCGAACACTTGGTCGCCCACCTGCACCTGGTCGCGCACGATGCACTGCGCGTTGTGCAGCTTGTCCGCGGCGCTGATGAGCTTGAGCTCTGCCGGCTCCGTGCGCAGCCGCTCCACGTAGCGCTCCTTGCGCTCCGACCAGGAGGGCTTCGGATGCGTGGTGGAGTCGCTCAGGGCCATGACCAGCCGGGCGACCCGCTCGCCGAAGCGCGCGACCAGCACGTCGGTGTGGGCGCCGTGCACGTCTTCCAGGTAGTCGTGCAGCACGGCCGCCACCATCTGCTCCTCGTCGCCGCCGTACTCGCCCACGGTGCAGCAGACCTGCAGCAGGTGGGTGACGTAGGGCACGCCCGAGCCCTTGCGCACGCGGAAGCGAAACTGCTCGGCCGCGAAGCGCAATGCCTCGTCCAAGCGCTCGCTGTAGCAGGGGCCAGGGGCTTCGGAGCGGCGCGCCATTGCGGCGACCATAGCAGGTCGGGGGGCGGCTGCTATCGGCCTGCCTCTGCGAGGGAAGGACGAGCAGGCGTGGAATAATTGCGCATCGTCCGTTGACGCGAGCTATCCTGCCATGAAAGCATCCGAAGGCAGTATTTCGGCATTGTTTCTCCTCTCGTCGTCACGAGGACCGCTCATGTACACATTTCTACGCACAACGGCCACACTCGTGTGCGCACTGCTTCCTGTCCTCATCTTCGGCTGCGCAACGGGTGAACCTACTCTGACCGAGGACGGCGGACAGATGACGCCCGACCTGGGGCGCGACATGTTCGTGCCACCCGTCGACGGGGGACTGGACTTGGGGCCCGGCAAACACGGTGGGCGTGTGCGGCGAGTGCAGCAGCAGACCGTCAGTGCGAAAACGATGCCCGCTGCATTCTGTCCGGCGGCCGCAACTTGTGCTTGCTGGACTGCACGAGCGAGTTCGAGAGCTGCCCGAACAATTCGTTCTCCTGTGTGAGTCAGACTGGTGTCGTCGGAAATTTCTGTGTTGCCACCAACTGTTGCGTGGACAACGACGGCGACGGCTACGGGCTCGGGATCGACTGCCTCGGTGACGACTGCAATGACAACCCCGCTGGCGGTGGCAGCGACATCTTCCCCGGAGCACCCGAGATCTGTGACGGCGTCGACAACAACTGTGTCGGTGGCATTGACGAGCCGCCCACCGACTGCGCGGCCGCGGGTTGCGAGCTGAACGATGACTCGGTGACGTACTCGGAGTTCGAGGCGTCGTCGTGTGAGACCGGGGCATGCACGGTCCCCGCGCTGAGCGGCTGTGGGAACTACACTTGCGATGGCGGCGGCGCCGATGGCGACGCGTGCGCCAACACCTGCCTCGTGCTCGTTTCCGGTGTGGGCGCCGTGCAAGACGATACCCGGTGCATCATCACATCGCACTGCGTGGCCGCAGGCACCTGCGTGCCGGACCTGCCAGATGGCTCCGTGTGTCTCGAGGACACGGACTGTGGCTCCAGTCACTGTGAGAACGGTTTCTGCTGTGCTGACGGAGACTGCTGTGGCACCGAGAACAGCGACTGCCCGGGCTTTGGCACGAGCCAGGCTGTCTGCGAAAGCCGGGCAACGTGTCAGGGCACGCGCGGCATCGTGGAGTGCAACGTCAGCTCTCACATCTGCAGCACGCAGGAGGGGGTGGCAGATGACACGCGCTGCAACAACACGGAGCCGGCACGCGAGTGCGGCCTCTTCCTGGACACCTTCTGCGACGGCACCGCCGATCAAGACCCTACGGACACAGACTGTCTGACCGTGTGCACAGGCGATCAGGACTGCGACTCGGGAGCGTTCTGCAATGAGAACGGGACTTGCGAGCTTCCCCGCCCCGATGGTCGTCCATGTGGCGACGACAACTACTGTGAGAACGACTTCTGCACCAATGGCTTCTGCTGCGATGGGCGGACCGGCGACGACTGCTGTGGAAACGCCGACGACTGTCCGGCGTCGTACTCCGACGTGCGAACGTGTACGTCACCCTCCACCTGCACGGGCTTCAGGGAATACGCAACGTGCATCAACAGCATCTGCGATACCAACCTGAACACCTCGGACGCGACCGCGTGTTCGTCCGCCGACCAGCAGAGCAACTGCGGTCTCTTCCCCCCCATCTTCTGCACGGGGACCTCGTTCCCCAACATGTGCGAGATCTTCTGCGAGAGCGAGGCCGACTGCGACGCGAACGCGCATTGCGACCCCGACGGCACCGGCTTCCAGACGTGCGTCTTGGACGTGCCGAACGGAAACTCTTGTGACGAGTCCAGTGACTGCTCGGGCGGACACTGCTTCAACGGCTTCTGCTGCGGCACGGACGCTTCGGGTGTCTGCTGTGCCTCGGCCAGCAACTGCCCGGGTTCGTTCACCACCGCAGCCACGTGCAACAACCCAGCGACCTGTCAGGGGTCGCGCTTCGACGCTCTGTGCACCAACAACCAGTGTGCGACATCCGTATCGCCCACCAACGTGCCTAGCGCCTGCACTGGGTCGCTGGCCAGCTCGTGTGGCTTCTTCGATGACGCGTTCTGCCAGGCGAACGGCACCGCAAGCTGCATCACGAACTGCACCTCGTCCACGCAGTGTGACGAAGGTGCCAACTGTATGAACGGCGCCTGTGTCCCCAACGCGGGTCAAGGCGGTGCTTGCACCAATGACGCAAACTGCAGCGGCGGCCTCCTGTGCATCGATGGGGTCTGCTGCAACGTGCCCTCGGGGCGCTGCGAAGGCTCGTGCGAAGCCTGCAACGTGGCGGGCAGCGTGGGCGTGTGCGCACCGATTCCCACGGGCACCGACCCAGCGAACGAATGTGCGGGCATCAGCTGTGATGGCTACTACGCCAACTTCACGGGAGATGCCTGCTACGAGCGCGTCGATCGCGCCGACAACGAAGTGGGCTGCCGCGGCGGTTCGTCGCGCAGCTGTCAGACCGCACCCGACGTGTGTCCCACCTCCGGCCGCACGCCTAGCCCGATCGTTTGCAACGCGTCGTGTCAGGACCCCGTGAATGGCACCTGCGCCGGCACGTCGCCCGGACAGTGCCAGAACGTGACAGGCTCCAGCGTCAACTGTGGCGTGGGTGCCTGCTTGCGGACCGTGAACTCGTGTAGCAACGGTGCCCCGCAGTCGTGCGTGGCCGGCCCTCCCTCCACCGAGGTCTGCAACCGGGTCGACGATGACTGCGATGGGCAGGCGGACGACCGCTTGGCCATCGGTGACCGCGCCGACACCTGCACCAGCAGCGCGACGCACACCGCCAACCGGGCCGGAGACAACAACTGGGTCACCGCAGCGGCCATTGCTGAGGCGCTCTACGACCCTGACCAGCAGAACCCGACCGGCGACGTGGACTTCTACTACATCCAGGTCAACGGAAGCGGAGACTGTGGCTGGGAAGACGAGGGTGCCCAGATGCGCGCCCAAATCTCGGTCCCGTCCAGCGCCTCTGGTTCATACCGCCTCTGTGTCGAGTACTCGGGCGGCGGCGGCTGCGGGAGCACTGTGGACGACGCGTGCGTCGACGTGGCACCCGGGCAGACCTCCGGCTGGGTCGAGGTGACCAGTGAGAAGTTCGAGCCGCCTGGCACTGGCTGCAATGACTGGACGCGCTACGCGACGGTCCGCGTCTCCCCGACGACGAGCGGCTGGTCGTGTGACAACTACCAGATCACGCTCTCCGGGCGTGAGTACGACCCCTGGTGATGCCGTGAGAGAGGGCGCGCGATGCTGGTTGCGCGCCCTCGTGCTTCTGGTGGGTGTGCTGCCGTCCGCAGCTGACGGTCAGTTCACCGAGGTGAGCGACGACAGCGGACTGATCGCCTACCACCTCGGGAGTGCTCAACAAGCTGGCTGCACCTTCTCCACGGCACTCTGCGGGAGCTACCTATTCCTGGGTGGGTTTGTGGTGGGCGACCTCGATCGCGATGGCGACCGCGACGTCGTCGCTCCTCGCTTGGGCGCCACCCCGCTCGTCTTTCTTTCCGATGGCACGGGCGGCTACGCACGACGGACCATTGGACTGGGGCTCGACCGCGAGATCTTCGCGGGAGGCGCAGCGCTCTTCGATGTGGACCGGGATGGTGACCTGGACCTCCTAATCACTGGACACGGGGACGCGCAGCACTTTCTCTACATCAACGAGCTCGAGACGGGACGACTTCGTTTCCACGAAGATGCCGTGGCTCGGGGCATCGCGGAGCAGGGCTTCGAAGCCCACGCGGCCGTCGTGGCGACGCCGAGCGACCCCGACCTGGATGGGGATCTCGACGTCTACGTTGGAGAGTGGAGTCGACGAGGCGTGTTCGAGTGCGGAGCCGGACGGGGGCGCTTCTTTCGCAACCTGGGGCCCGAGCGCGTTGGCCACTTCGAAGACGCGACGTCCGCCGTGGGCCTCGATGTCGCGGACCGTTCCCAGAGCGAAGAGCACTCGTTCGAAGGCGTGTTTGCGGACTTCGATGATGACGGTTGGCTCGACTTCTGGCTGAGCGGTGACTTCGGAACGAGCTCACTCTACTGGAGCGAACAGGGCCGCTTCTCCCGCGTACGGCCCCCCTCTCCCGGCATGAACGACATGGGCGCCACCGTGGCTGACTTTGACGGCGATGGCAGACTCGACATCTTCACCGTGGGGATTTTCGCGCCGCTCGAATCAATCGACGGCAACCGCCTCTACCTGAACACGGGCGCTCGGGTTTTCCGCGACGCGACCGACGAGCTGGGCGTTCGCCGGGCCGAGTGGGGGTGGGGAGCGGAGGCAGCCGACATGGATCTGGATGGCGACATCGACCTCTTGGTGTCTTCCGGGTTCTTCTCGGCGGACCCGGGCGCTGGCCCAGTCTTTCTCTTCGAGAACGAGGGCGGAAGCATGACGACGGACGCCTATCCCGACGGGCTCCCGGGCTCGGTCGGCCAGGGCCGTGGGATCCTGGCGGAGGATGTGGACAATGACGGCGACCTGGACGTGATGGTGTCGTACTTCGACGACCGCATCCGGCTGTTCCGCAACGAACTGCCCATCGGGCGAAACTGGATGCGTGTGCGCGTCCGCGATCGCCACGGGGGTGACGGGCACGGCGCCCGGGTCACGGTGACTGATTCGTCAGGCCGCTCTCAGATCCGGGAGCTCGGGCATCAAGGAGGCCACACCGCAAGTGCGACACCCCTTGCCCACTTCGGGTTCGGGTCACTCGAGGACAGTACCGTTGAGGTCCGCGTGCGTTTTCTCGGTGGGCTAGAGGCCACTGTCACGGCAGCAACTCGGCAAGAGGTGCTGATCGAGGAGCCCAACGCACCTCCGGTCATCGGTCCGGCCGCTCCACTCGACGCATCTGTGTGGGACTGCGATGGCAATGGCCGCCTCGATGCTTGCGGTGCTGACTGCGACGAGGACGGAATCGCGGACGCCTGCGAAATCCTCACGGCGCCCGCGCTGGACTGCGATGGGGATGGGCTACTGGACTCGTGTGGCATCGCCCTGGGGCTCGCCGTGGACTGCGACGCGAGCGGAGCTGTCGATACGTGCGAGCTCTCTCCGACCCGTGATTGCGATGGCGACGGGCGGCTCGACTCCTGTCAGGCCGCCTCGGTGGTGTGCACGAGGCTCGACATGGGGCCCATGCCAGTGGATGGCGCCACGCCAGAGGTGCCGCGGTCCGGCTCGCCGCACTGCGCAGCGAGTCCGACACACCGCCCCCCCTCCGCCAACACATGGCCAGCCCTGGCATTGGCCTACGTCGTCGTCTGGCGAATGCGCAGACGAAGGTGCGGCCCAACAGGCAAAGCGGCGAAATCCTAGGGAGGCATTCCTCCGCTGCGAGGCAGATCGACTTGTCCGGCCGCCGCCTCTATAGTGCCGCCACCATGCCTCAGATCGTTCATGCCCTCGACATCGACGCGCCCCTCGACCGGGTGTGGCGCGTGCTCACCGACAGCGACCAGTACGCCGAGTGGAACCCGCTCATCAAGCGCATCAAGGGCAAGCTGGCCCGTGGGTCACGCGTGACCTGCGCGTTCGCCGCCGAGGGCAAGACCTTCAACGTGCCCGTGGAGATCACCCAGTGCGACGGGCAGAAGCTGGTGTGGGTGGGTCCTCCTCAGCGCTTCTTGCACCGCCTCGCGCGCGGCGAGCACTACTTCGAGCTGGTGGCCCTCGAGGGCGGCCGCACACGCATCTTCCACGGCGAGCGCTTCACGGGCCTCGCCTTCGAGATCCCGTGGTCCAAGCTCGAGCCCATCGTCAACCCCGCCTACAAGGTGTTCAACGACGCGCTCAAGAAGCGCGTCGAGTCCATGAACTAGCGAGGCGTCGCCAAGTCGCCCGCAGGGCTAGGGTGTTGTCAGGGCAGGATGACACCGTTGACCACCACTTGCTCGATGTACCAGTGCTCGCCTGCTTGCGAGCACTGGAAAACCACCTGCTGCGCGCCCTGCGGCGTGGTCAGCGTGCCGCTGACGGTGCCCGTGGTGCCGTTGATGGCGATGTTGTTCATGGTGCGGTCCGTGAACGTGGTGAGCGCCGGCATGGTGGCCACGGCCGCCGTGAACGTGTTCACGTCGTGGGTGGCCTGGTAGGCCCCGCCCATGCGCTGGAAGGCCTGCGCGTGATTGGCGGCCTTCAGCTCGTCCAAGAAGGCATCGGTGGACCCCTTGGGCCCGCTGCTCAGCATCGCGCCGATGCCCGCTCCGCCCATCGCGAGGAAGCCGCCCCCGCAGCAGCACGACAGGAGCAGCAGCACCCCGCACGTGATCCCCACGATCTTCATCGTGTTGTTGCCGCCGCCCTGTTCCATTCCCTGATTCATGCTGACTCCGTCCTGCTCGAGAGCGGCGAGGATAACAGAACGTCGCCGGGACCGAGGGATTCCCTGCCGGAGACTCTTCTCGGGCGAGTGACCGGGCTCGTGCAGCATTCCGGAGGTGACCAGAGCAGACCAAGACGTTGATGAACGAAGGCCTGTTGCTTGTTCATGTTGTGTTCAAGAAAAACTTAGACATACTTAGTCACGGTCTACCTTCAGGCACGACCGAGAGTCCACATGACGACCGCCGCACCACGCCTCCAGCTCGCCATCATCGGCTCCGGGATCTCCGGTCTGGGCGCCCTGCACCTGCTGGCCCCGCACCACGACGTCACCGTCTACGAAGCGGCTGAGCGCCTCGGGGGCCACACGCACACGCACACCGTCGAGCGCTGGGGCCAGAGCTTCGCAGTGGACTCGGGCTTCATCGTGCACAACCCCGAGAACTACCCGCTCTTCACGCGTCTCTTGGCGCAGCTGGGGGTGAACAGCCGGCCCACCACCATGAGCTTCGCGGTGTCCAACGCGCGCACGGGGCTCGAGTACAACGCCACCAGCCTGGACACGCTCTTCTGCCAGCGCCGCAACCTGGTGTCGCCGCGCTTCCTGGGCATGCTGGCCGATCTCGCGCGCTTCTACCGCGAGGCTCCCGCGGTGCTCGCCCGCGCCGACATGCGCTCGGTGGGCGAGTTCCTCGAGGCCGGCCGCTACGGGGACGCGTTCCGTGACGAGCACCTCGCGCCCATGGCCTCGGCGCTGTGGTCGTGCCCCAGCGGGCAGGCGCTCGAGATGCCCGTGGCGTTCCTGGTGCGCTTCATGGACAACCACCACATGCTCTCCTTCACGGGGCGGCCCACGTGGCGCGTGGTGGAGGGCGGCTCGCACAGCTACGTGAAGGCCATCCTGGCGCGCGTCAGCGGCACGAGCGCCGTGATCCACACCAGCACCCCAGCCCTGCGCATCACGCGCGACGACGCCGGCGTCACGGTCACCTCGCGGCTCGGGGACGCGCGCTTCGACCACGTGATCATCGCCTGCCACGCGGACCAGGCGCTCGCGCTCTTGGCAGACCCGAGCCCGGTGGAGCGCAAGCTCCTCTCCGCCCTGCCCTTCGTGGCCAACGACGTGGCGCTGCACCACGACCAGCGCCTCTTGCCTCGGCATCCGAAGGCCACCGCGGCGTGGAACGCGCTGGTGCCCGAGGACCCGAGCGAGCCCTGCACCGTGAGCTACGGCATGCACCTCCTGCAGGGCATCCACTCGCCCGAGCCGTTCATCGTCACGCTCAACCGCTCGGACAGCGTGGACCCGGACAAGCTCATCGCGCGCATGCGCTACGACCACCCGGTGTTCACCAAGGAGGGCGTGGTCGCGGCCGAGCGCCTCTCTAAGCTGGACGAGGGGCGCTTCACGCACTTCGCGGGCGCCTACCTGGGCTTCGGCTTCCACGAAGACGGCTTCCGCAGCGCGGTGAACGTGGCGGCGCGCCTGGGGGTCACGTTCTGATGACCGCTGCACCGCTCGAGAGCGCGCTCTACACCGGCACCGTGCGGCACCAGCGGCTCGCGCCCACGCCGCACGCCTTCGACTACACGCTGGGGCTGTTCTATCTGGACCTCGACGAGCTGAGCGAGGTGGCGCGGCGCCTGCCGTTCTTCTCGGTGGAGCGCCCCAACCTGCTCTCCTTCCGGCGCGCGGACTACCTGGGCGACGCGCGCGTGCCGTTGAAGCACGCCGTGCTCGCGCGCGTGCAGGACACCCTCGGCCACACGCCCGCGGGGCCCGTGCGCATGCTCACGCACCCGCGCTACCTGGGCTACTGCTTCAACCCGGTCACCTTCTACTACTGCTTCGAGGCCGACGGCACGACGCTCGACACCATCGTCGCCGAGATCACCAACACGCCGTGGAAGGAGCGCCACGCCTACGTGCTGCGCGCGCGGGACGCCGAGCGCGCCGGGCAGGACGGCCTCGCGTTCACGTTCGACAAGGTGTTCCACGTGTCGCCGTTCCTGCCCATGGACCTCGGCTACGTGTGGCGCTTCACGCCGCCGGGCGAGCGCCTGGACGTGCACATGGACGCGCTGCGGGCAGGCACAGAAGGTGTTCGAGGCCACGCTGCTGACCGAGCGCGAGCCGCTCACCGTGGGCACCGTGGCTACGCGCGCTGCTGCGCCTGCCGCCCATGACGCTGAAGGTGATGGTGGGCATCCACTACGAGGCGCTGCGCGTGTACCTGAAGCGCAACCCCTTCTACGAGCACCCCAAATTCAGGAGGGCCACCCCGTGAGCAGCACCACCCACACCGCCACCACTCAGCTCGAGCTGGCCACGCCGCGCAACGCGTCGCTGGTGCGCTTCCTGCGCGGCCGCTTGCTCGCGCGCTTGGGCGCGATGCGCCACGGGGAGCTGGTGATCCGCGATGCCTTCGGGGTGATGCGCCTGGGAGCGCCGAGCCCTGATGGCCTGCATGCGGAGGTCACTGTAGCCGACACGGAGGCCTTCTACTTGGCGGCGGCGTCGCAGGGCAGCGTGGGCGTGTGCGGCAGCTACGGCGACGGCACCTGGCGCTGCGACGACCTGGTGGCGCTGGTGCGCCTCTTCGTGCGCAACACCGACGTGCTGGACGGCGTGGAGCAAGGCGGCCTCGCGCGCTTGGGTGGCGCGCTCCTCGACCGCTACCACGCGCAGAACCGCAACACGCGCGCTGGGAGCCGCAAGAACATCGCCGCGCACTACGACCTCGGCAACGACCTCTTCCGCCTCTTCCTCGACGACTCGATGATGTACTCGTCGGCCCTCTTCACGGAGGCGGACGACACGCTCGAGCGCGCCCAGGCGCGGCGCCTCGACCGCATCTGCGTGAAGCTGGACCTGCGACCGAGCGACCACCTGGTGGAGATCGGCACGGGCTGGGGCGGCATGGCCATCCACGCGGCCAAGCACTACGGCTGCCGCGTCACCACCACCACCATCTCGCAGGCCCAGCGCGAGCTGGCCCTCGAGCGCATCGCCGCGGCCGGCGTGGCCGACAAGGTCACCGTGCTGTTCGAGGACTACCGCGACCTGCGCGGCACCTACGACAAGCTGGTGTCGCTCGAGATGATCGAGGCCGTGGGTGCCGAGTACCTGGACACCTACTTCGCCAAGGTGTCGAGCCTGCTCGAGCCCACCGGGCTCGCGCTGGTGCAGGCCATCACCATCGAGGACAGCCGCTACGAGGCCGCGCGGCGCAGCGTGGACTTCATCAAGCGCTTCATCTTCCCGGGCTGCTTCATCCCCAGCGTGAGCGTCATGACGTCGGCCATGGCGCGCACCACCGACCTGCGCGTGACGTCGCTCGAGGACCTGGGCCCCAGCTACGCCCGCACGCTGAACGAGTGGCGTCAGCGCTTCATTGCGCACGAGCCCGAGGTGCGCGCCCTCGGCTACGACGAGCGCTTCCTGCGGCTCTGGACGCTGTACCTGGCCTACTGCGAGGGGGGCTTCGAGGAGCGGCGCCTCTCCAACGTGCAGCTCCTGTTCGCGAAGCCGGGCAACCGGCGCGCGCAGTTCCTGCCCGAGCTCCACACGGAGGTGACCCGATGATGAACGCCACCGAGCTGATCGAGCCCGCGCTGCGCGTGGCCAAGCGCCACGCCCTGTCGCCCATCGAGGCCGCCGAGCGGGGCCTGCTGCCCGACGCCGTGATCCGCCTCGGCATCCGTGCGCTGTGCGCCGAGCGCCTGCGCCACGAGCGCCGGGGCGGCAGCGAGGCCACGCACGCGCGCTTCCGAGAGCTGCTGGCCGGCCTCCGCGCTGGCCCCATCGCCGTGCACACCGAGGCCGCCAACCAGCAGCACTACGAGCTCCCGCCGCGCTTCTTCGAGCTGGTGCTGGGGCCACACCGCAAGTACTCGAGCTGCTACTTCCCCGAGGGCGTGACCACGCTCGAAGCCGCCGAGGAGGCGATGCTGCGCGAGACGGTGGAGTTCGCGGGCATCCGCGACGGAGAGCGCGTGCTGGAGCTGGGCTTCGGCTGGGGCTCGCTCACGCTCTTCATGGCGGCGCGCTTCCCCAACGCGCGCTTCACGTGCGTGTCCAACTCGGCGCCGCAGCGGCTCTACGTGACCGAGAAGCTGCGTGAGCTGGGCCTCACCAACGTCACGCTGCTGACCGCCGACGTGAACACGCTGGACCTCCCGGAGGGCGCGTTCGACCGCTGTGTCAGCGTCGAGATGCTGGAGCACGTGCGCAACCACCAGGCCGTGTTCGCCCGCATCGCGCGCTGGCTGCGGCCAGGGGGCGGCGCGTGCTTCCACGTGTTCTGCCACCGCGAGCTGGCCTACCCGTTCGAGCCCGAGGGCGAGGGCGACTTCATGGCGCGTCACTTCTTCACGGGCGGCATCATGCCCTCGGCGGACTTGTTCGCGCGCTTCCAGCAGGACCTGGTGCTCGAAGACGAACGGCGCTTCTCGGGCACGCACTACGCCAAGACCGCCGAGGCCTGGCTCGCACGCCACGACGCAGCGCGCACCGAGATCCGCGCCTTGTTCGAGAGCGTGTACGGCAAGGACGCAGCGCTCTGGGACCAGCGCTGGCGCATCTTCTTCCTGTCCTGCGCGGAGCTCTTCGGCTACGACCAGGGCAACGAGTGGATGGTGGTGCACCAGCGCTTCACGCGCCGCTGACCCGCGACTTCCGGCGGGGGGAAGCCTGGCGTCCCTGGTGCGCACTGGGCCCCGCTCCGCGCGCGCTCCCGGCCTTCCCGAGCGCCGAGGGCGCTCCCCTGTTCGGCACCCTCGGGCCGGGGTGCCGGGGAGGGCTCCCGGGCGTCGCGCTGATCCCGGGGGTTCTGACGCGGCCGCCGGCGGGGGCCCCGGGGGGCTGGGGGGCGGCAGGCGGCCACGACCCGGTCAACGCCACGCACCAGGGGGGTCACAACCCGGCCCACTCGCTGGGCCGCCCATCGCGGGGCCACGACGCAGCCGGTCAGAACGAGACGTTGAGCGCTGCGCTCGTGGGCGAGACGCGTGCGCTCACCTCGGGCCCCGGCTCGCTCGAGCCCCGCGAGCGCAGGATGAGGACCACGCCCGTGGCCAGCATGGCCGCCCCCACACCCACAGCCACGGCGGGCCCACGCCGCAGCTCACGCTGACTCGTGCACTCGCCGAGCGCGTTGCGGTCCGCGCAGCCGCTACGGGCGGCCTCGACCACCACCCAGAGCACGGCGCCCACGCCCGCCACCCCGAGCGCGGAGCCTGCCGCCACGCCCGCGGTGGACCCACCCGTGCGCTCGCTCGCGGCCGCGTCAGCGTCGTCTTCTGCGGGCTCGTCGCCGTCCACGCGCAGGAGGATGGGCTCGGCGCCCTGCTCCACGTTCACCTCGCGGGTGAACAAGACCTCACCGTCGGCCACCACCCGGATGCGATGCGGTCCGGTGCCCAGGCTGCCGCGGTAGGGCACCACGCCCACCGGGCGTCCGTCCACCAGCACGGCGGCCCCCTCGATGCCCGTGATCTCGAGCGCCACGCGCGTGCGCTGGCCAAAGCGCTCGAGCGCGCCGCGCGCGGCCTGCACGGCGGCCAACAGCTCGTCCGCGGCGAAATCCACCTCGGCGCCCACGGTCTCGCCCGACACGTCGGTGAGGGCCACCTCCACGCGCCCCTCGGCGCGGAAGGACGTGGGCCGCCAGACCAGCACCGTGACCGCGATGTTGGCGCCGGCTTGGGCTGCCGCGGCCGACCGACACGCCTGCGTCTCACACTCGAGCGAGAGCCCACGCGGCGCCATGACGAACACCACGCCCTGATGCTCGAGCGTGGCGCGCACCTCGGTCATGGCGTTGCTGGTCATCTCTTCGTCGGCGTCCCCCATGGGCGCCATCATCAGCGCGCGGGGCGCGTCGGCGTGCACCACGCTCGGCTGGAGAACCCCCAGGGCCAGCGCCAAGACCCACTTGCTGCGCAGCTGCATCGGCGACGGGTAGCACGGCGCATGTGGGTGCGCACGCACCCTTTCATACATCACGACGCCAGCTCCGAGAGGTGCAGCAGCGCGTACACGGGGCGCCCCTGCCGGCGCCGCAGGGTGGCGCTCATCACAAAGGCGCGCGTGGGCGAGAGCCGCAGCTGCGCCACGTCGCGGGCGGCCAGCTGGCCAGGCTCGTAGCTGACGGCACCGAGCGGCTGCGACACCGGCTCGCCGCCGCGCGGCAGCGCAGCCAGCCAAGCCTCGCGCGCGGGCCCGTCCACCAAGGGCGCGTGGCCCGGCGCCAGCAGCGTGGACTCCTCGGCGAAGCAGGCGTGCAGCGCTGCCGCGTCTCCGCGCGAGAGCGCATCCAGCAGCTGGGCACGCAGCTGCTCGGCGTCGCCCGGCACCACGCACTCGGGGCGCGGCGACGGATCATGCCGCAGGCGCGGCGCGATCTCGGCCAGGTTGCAGGGCCGATAGCGGATGTCCAGCTGGTGCACCAGGATCTCGTCCCACGCGTCGCGGCACGCGCCGTTGCTGCCCGGCAGCGCGAAGATGGGCATGCCGCGGCACACGCCCGCCGTGGCGCGCGACTGCAGCGTGGACAGCCCGATGCTGCGCATGGAGAGCGTGCGGAACACCTCGCCGAAGCCGGGGATGAGCTTGTCGCACACCGCGTGCACGGCCTCGGGCGTGATGTCGCGCTCGGTCAGCCCGGTGCCGCCGGTGGTCAGCGTGACGTCCACCTCGCCCTCGTCGGCCCACGCCAAGAGCTGGGCTTCCACTAGATCACGCAGGTCGGGCACCACACGGCGCACCACCACGTGGTGGCCTGCCTCCGTGGCGCGCGCCTCGAGGATGCCGCCCGAGGTGTCGGTGCTGAGCGTGCGCGTGTCCGACACCGTCAGGATGGCGAGGCGCAGCGGAACGAAGGAGCGAGTGGTGTCGACGCCAGGCATGCGCGGAGTACACCCGCAGCGAGCGCCCACGTCAACGCGGGCGAGGTGGCTTCACGGGACGCCCCGCCGGACGAGTGCCTGCGCCGCGCTTCCCCAAGCGGCCCTGCGCTCCCTCGCGCCCGGCCTCCTGCTTGCGCCGCTCGTGGATGCTCAGCGCCCCCTTGCCCGTGGCGGGCGGCACCAGGCACTGCTCGCGGCTGCCGATCAGGTCCCCGCGCTTCGCTTGAATCAGCGCCTCGCGCGCGAGGTCGTGCTGCGTCACGTCCCAGTACTGCAGGAGCGCCTTCTGCATGCGCTTCTCGCGCAGGCTCTTGGCCGTGTACACCGGCTTCTGCGTCTGCGGGTCCAGCCCCGTGTAGTACATGCTGGTGGCCATGGACATGGGCGTGGGGATGAAGTCCTGCACCTGCCGGGGCCGCAGCCCGCGCTCTTTCAAGTACAGCGCCAGCTTGATCATGGCGGCGAGCGTGGAGCCCGGGTGCCCCGAGATGTAGTAGGGCACCAGGTGCTGGTCCTTGCCGGCGTCTTCCGTGGCGCACGCGAACATGTCGGCGAAGCGCTCGTAGCTCTCGGCGCCCGGCTTCTTCATCTTGTCGAGCACGTCGTCGTCCACGTGCTCGGGCGCCACGCTGAGCTGCCCGCCCGTGTGGTGCTTGGCCAGCTCGCGCACGAACTCGGGCGAGCGCTCGGCCAGGTCGTAGCGCACACCGGACGCGATGAAGACCTTCTTCACGCCGTCCTCCTCGCGCACCTTCTTCAGCAGCTGGATGAGCGGCTGGTGGTCGGTGACCAGGTTCTCGCAGACCTTCGGGTGCACGCAACTCAGGCGCCGGCAGGAGCGCTCGATGGTCTCCTCGCGGCACTTCATCTGGTACATGTTGGCGGTGGGCCCGCCCACGTCGCTGATCACGCCGCGGTAGTCGCCCATGCGGCGCAGCGCGCGCACCTCGCGCAGCACGCTCTCGGCGCTGCGGCTCTGGATGACGCGGCCCTCGTGCTCGGTGATGGAGCAGAACGAGCAGCCCCCGAAGCAGCCCCGCATGGTCACGATGCTGTGCTTCACCGTCTCGAAGGCGGGGATCTTCTCCGTGTAGCCGAAGTGCGGCGCGCGCTGGAACGGCATGTCGTACAGCTCGTCCATCAGCGCCGTGTCGAGCGGCTCGGGGGGCGGGTTGAAGTACAGCGCCTGGTCGCCGTGCGGCTGGATCAAGACGCGCCCGTTGCCCGGGTTGGTCTCCTTCTGGAAGTGCCCGCTCATCTCGGAGAAGGCGTGCAGGTCGGTGCTGACCTCCTCGTAACTGGGCAGCCACAGGGGCTTTCCGTCGCGCACCTTGGTGCTCTTGGGCAGCTGCTCCCAGGTGCCCTTCTGCATCACGAACGACGTGCCGCGCACGTCACGGATCTGCGAAATGGTCTCGCCCGCGCGCAGGCGCTCGGCCACCTCCCACACGGGCCGCTCGGCCATGCCGAAGATCAGCATGTCGGCCTTGGCGTCCAAGAGGATCCCGCGGCGCACCTGGTCGCTCCAGTAGTCGTAGTGCGCGATGCGCCGCAGCGACGCCTCGATGCCGCCCAGGATGATGGGCACGCCGTGCTTGCCGAACGCCGCGCGCGCGAGGTTGGAGTACACGATGCTGGCGCGGTTGGGGCGCGAGCCGGTCTTCCCACCCGGCGAGTACTGGTCGTCCGAGCGCACCTTCTTCTGCGCGGTCAGCTTGTTCAGCATGCTGTCCAAGTTGCCGGCGGTGATGCCCACCATCACGCGCGGGACGCCGAGGCGCAGCAGCGAGCTCGGGTCGTTCCAGTCGGGCTGCGCGATCATCCCCACGCGGAAGCCACGCGCCTCGAGGAAGCGGCCGATCAGCGCGCCGCCGAACGCGGGGTGATCCACGTAGGCGTCGCCGTTGATGATCAGGATGTCTATGGCGTCCCAGCCGCGCGCGTCGAGCTCCTCCTGCGAGGTGGGCAGGAAGGCGCGCAGGCGGTCGTCGGGGGCGCCGGGGCCACGACCGGGCCCGCGCGCGGATCGGGCTTGCTGCTTGCCGCTCAGCTGGACTAGCTCACTCACGGGGCGACCGTACCGCGGTTT
>JADJJE010000039.1 GCA_016706685.1 Sandaracinaceae bacterium
GATGCTCGTCGCGCGCACTCGTCCATCGGTGCTCTGAACCAACCCAGTAGCGTTGGGTGGAGAAACGCGATGCTTGATCTAGCACGCGCTGCATCTCTGACTCGTCTAACAAGTTAATGGTACGACCTTCGCGTCCTTCTAGGAGGGCGAGAGCCGCGCCGAGGTTGTGACGCCCTTCACGTCCGCGCTCTGCAGTGATGGCTTGCCAATCTGGCCATCCGTTATGTGTATCAAGCGACAATAGATCGAAAGCATCGTGGATTCTTTCCGGATCTTCAATTGCTACAACCGCCGCGATAATTATCAGGTCCGCGAGGCGCCGACACCAGTCGACGCGATGGCGCCCATACCGGCTGATGACGCCAAGGCGGCACCCGTACCAGCCGCACCTCCGGCGAAAGTCGCCACTCTCGAGTCCCCAGCCATCTCGTCTCCGACCACAGCTGATCCTCCGCCGATTCCGAGAATGGCAAGTGCAGTTGTGATCGCGTTCTCTCCTCTTGGGTCGACGTAGACAAGTGGGGAGCCTCGCATCGCACCATATGTGCTCACCGCTTCATCGGCGCGTTCGGTTCGACTCACAACAGTCGCGAACAACGGATCGGTCGCAGCCACCGTCAAAGCCGAGTGTCCAGTTACCTTGCCAGTGGTAAGCTGAGCCCAGTGACCTCGTCCCTCTCTCCCCCGTGTGGCTGCGCTCGGGCAGTGGGCTGACTGGGCCCGCGGATGCCCGTACGGGTAGTGCTCCAAGCGCTGCACTACGCCGCCCGCTTCATCCGTCGACAAGCCCACGCTGCCGAGGTGGTCGCCGTGCCAGTACTCGACCGCCCCATCGCCCGCGAGCAGCAAGCCCCGCGCGGCGCTCCGCAGCGTGTCGTCCACACTGCGTTCGCTGGTGACGCCGGGCACACCCGTCACCCCCGCCTCGTTGGCGCGGACGACCCACGCATCTGCCGCGTTCACCTGCCCGTCACCCCGGCGAGGTGCGCCGTCAGAGTGCGTGGTTATCGCCGAATCGCCACGTTGCACCTGGGCCACGCGCTCGCCGTTCACGGTGACGTATACCGTTACAATGCCGTCGCGCACCTCGACGTCGGGTCGCAGGTAGTGCGTGCGCTGGCCGTTGTCTTCCTTGACCACGCGGTCGCGGGTGGCGCCGTAGGCGAAGCGGGCCACGGGCTGGCCGCCGTCTTGACTCTCCACGGCGCTGAGCCTGCCCATGAAGTCCCAGGTGTTGAGCTGGCCTTCGCGGGTAATCATGTTGCCGGCGGCGTCGTAGGTGTACGTCTGCGCGCCTCCGGCGGCCTCGTCCGAGATGCTGGACACTGCGTGTGGGCCTGCGCCGGTGCCTTCCTGCCCGTAGCGCAGCTCCCCCAGGTGCATCAAGCTCTCGCGCCGGCGGTCCGAGGTCTTCTCCACCAGGTTGTCGACAGTGTCATAGGTGTAAGCCAGCCACTCGGCGGTGGCGCGGCCCTCGTCGAGGTAAGCGGCGGTCAGCCGATAGAGCGCGTCGTACTCGAAGCGGCCTGCGCTGGTGGCCTCCAGCGCCTCGGCCGGGCGCGCGTCTTCGAGCGCCACCAGGTGGTCGGCGCGGTTGAAGCGGTAGGTGTAGTCCTGGAGCGTGCCGGTGGGTCCGCTTGTCTCCAACGTGTCGAGGCGCAGGCGGGCGTCATACGTGCGCACGGTGCTGGTGCCGTTGGCGAAGCGGGTGCGGGCGGGCAGGTTCTGGGCGTTGAAGGTGACCGACTCCACTACACCTTCGATGCTCCGTTCGCGCGAGAGGCCGTCGTAGGCGCGTGCCACCTCGTAGCCCCCGGGGTATGTGGTGGTGGTGACGCGATTGGCGTTGTCGAAGGCGTCGATGACCGTGTAGCGCACGCCCTCCCTGAGCGAATGCGAGGTCACCAGTCGGCTGCGCGCGTCCCGCACCATGCGGTCCACGCCCCGAAGGCCATCCAAGAGCGGGTAGGACACGCTGGCCGCCATGCCCTCCGAGTACGTGCACTCCGTGCATGCGACGTCGCGATCGTAGCGGGTCTCCACCACGGTTCCCATGGGATTGGCGTCGTCCCAGAAGGCCGTCTGGCGGTTGGCCTCGTCGAAGCTTGAGCGTGTGATCACGCCCCGCGCGTCGGTGCGCGAGAGCGCGTTGTTGGCGTCGTCGTACGTGAAGCGCGTGATGCCGCTGTCCGGGTGCGTGACCTCGGCGATGCGGCTGGCCAAGTCGTACACCTGCCACTGCTCGTTCTCATGGTCGTCAAGCAGGCTGCGGGTGCGGCCCAGCGCGTCGTACCGAAACGCGATGACCACCGGCGGCCCCTCACGAGCTAGGAGACGCTCGAGCCGCAGCGTGCGGCCAAGGCCGTCGGCCACGGTGGTGGTGGGCGTGTTCACGTGTGGGCTGCTCGGGTCGAAGTCTCGCCATCGTACGCCACTGTGCGCAAGGGGAAGTAGTCGGTGCGGAGGGTGGTGGCGGTGCCGTACACGCTCTCGTCGGGCTGGGTCACCTGTTGCACCCGGCCGGTGGCGTCGAATTGCGAGCGCAGCAGGCGCACACCGCTGGGCGCGGTGCGGTCGCAGGCGGCGCTGGTGCCGATGTAGGGCTGGTACACCCGGCTTGGCTCGCCCTGGATGTTGAAGGTGACGTACCCCGTGGTCTGGTAGCTCCCGTCGCCGACGGCGGAGCGGTTCTGCACCGTCCGGCCCATGCTGTCCACGCAGTCGATGGCCTCGAGGTCTGCCGTGACAGCGCCCGAGACCGTGCGGGTACGCGTAATGATGCGGCTCACGGGCTCCACCAAGTCGTAGGCGTACTCCGTGGTAGGCGTGGCCAGCGAGTCTCCCGGCTGTGCGATGCCAACGACGCGCCCGAACTCGTCGTAACCGTAGCCAGTCTCGCGGCGCTCGCTCGTGTTGGTGGTGTCCACGATGCGCATCCACGCCGTGGACCTCGTCACCTGCTCGAGCAGCGGGTCGTAGCCCACCTCCATGCGGAGCGCGTAGAACTCGCTGCGCACCGACGGGTCATCGAACATCCTCAGCTCCGCGGTGGGCAACACACCATCCGCGTCGTACTCCATGCGCGTGTCGTGGCCGTTAGGGTCGCGCGCCACCGTGACGTTGCCGTGGGCGTCGTGAGCCAAGCGGCTGGTCTGGATGAAGTAGCTCCCGCCCGCGTCGCGCCGAGCCTCGGTGCGTCGCACGGTCCCACGCGTCAGGGACTGCCACGGCAAGCCCTGGAAGTCCGGTCCGTCGTAGTAGGTGCGCTCGTCCGTGATCTGCGCGCTCCCTTCCACGCCGTACATCTGCTTCTGATACGCGGCCCTCAGGATCCAGCGGCCTCCTGTCGCGGCACCCGGAGCAATGAAGCGCTGGATCTCGTGCATCTCGTCGCCGCGGCAGCTCGCATCGCAGGGCTCACCTTGGACCTCGGAGCTGCGGCCCTCGCACGAAGTGCACGCACCGCCGCCCACCATGGTAACGCCCAGTTGGTGCTTCTCGGTCTGGTTGCCGTAACCGTCGTGAACATAGGTCTCCTGCAACGTGACCCACTCGATCGCGGCCGCGCCTTCTTGGATGACCGTGGTCTTGCTCTCGTTGCACAGCCAGCGGATCGGATTCGTCACTCCCGCCGTCGCGATCTGCGCGAGCGTGCAGTCGTCATACGCGTAGCTCTCTGTGGACAGCACACGGCCGGCGCTCTCGATCTGCTTTTCGGTGACGAGCCCATGCCGGTAGCGATCGCTCACGCCCAGGTCGAAGTGAAGGACGCTCCGGCCGTCTTCCATCGAGTCGTCGCCCTCGGCGAAGACCTCCACCTCACCAAAGCCGCGGAACTGGCTCTCCTCGCCATCGTAGTATCCGTCGCGGTAGTGTATGCGCTGGATCTGGCGCACCTGGCTCAGTGTGTCGTACGTCGTGTATTGCTCCAGCACCTGCATCGCGTGCGGAAGCCGGTGCTCCCATTCGCTCGGTCCACCGTCGCGGCCCATGTGCGAAACCGTGGTGCCGTAGGTCATCTCGATGACCTTGCCGATGCCGTTTTCGATGCGGCTCAGGAGGTTCGGCTGCTCGGGAAAGAGCTCCACGTACGTCACCATGCCCGACGCATTGATGTAGACCACATCGGTGCTGCCCGAGCCGTTCATGTCGGCGAAGCGGATCGAGATGGCGCTCGTGCGCTCCAGCAGCGAGCCCTCGACCTGCGCCGAGGTGATGGTCTGCATGGGCTCGAACTCGGTGCCGTCGCAGTTGAGAGCGAAGCGGATCTCGGTCCCCTGCACGACCACCACGTCGGTGAGGTTGTCGCCGTTGAGGTCCGTGAACTCCATCTCCGCCGGCGTCAGCGTGCCTGGCAGCCCGAACATCTCGCGCGTGGCGCCGAAGTCGCCGTGGCCAAGGTTCATCCAGTAGAAGACCGCACCCGGGACCGCTTGGACGAGGTCCACCATCCCGTCGCCGTTCATGTCGACCAGGCGCAGACCATCGGTCGTGAAGCTGCGCCCCACGCCCGCGATGCTCGTCGCCGCCTGGTACACGCCGTTGTTGTTGCGGTGGAACCACGCGCCCGATCCGTCGAGGTGCACCACGTCGATGGCCCGGTCGTAGTCCACGTCCATGAAGCGCTGGTTCGCGTCGCCGCTGAAGCTCGGAAGCCCCGTGTCCATCAGCGCCTGCGCGTCCCAGTCGCCCGTGCCCCGCCCGAACAGCACGCGGTCGTTCAGGCCATCCACCATGTCCACGAACCCGTCGCCGTTCAGGTCCACCATCTCCACTTCGGAGGACGACAGCGCCATCGCACCACTGCCCGCGGTGGCGCTGGTCATCACCGGCGACAGCGACGTCTCCCCCGCGGTGTTCACCGTCTGCACGAACATCCGGTGCACCCCGCCCGTGGTGTCCACCACGTCGGGCAGCGCGTCCCCGTTGATGTCCAGGAGATCCGCGTCCCCCGTCCGGAAGTCCACGCCCACGCTGCCGATGGACCGCACGTACGCCGGCTCGCAGCCGGGGTCTCCACTCGCGCACGTAGGGTCGAACCCGCGCGTGTAGGCAAAGCGGAAGAAGATGGGGTAAGGGTTGGTGTCGCCGGTCCCGAACGTGGTCACCCGCGCCAGACGCGTGAGCCCGCCCGTCATCGTGTACGGCTCGTAGCTCAGCAGGTAGCGCCTGAGCTGGAGCCCCTCCACCAGGACGCGCACGTTGCGAAGGCGTCGGTTGAGCAGCACCTCCACACCGGGCTTGCCGTCCGACAGCACGTCCTCGCGCGCCTCGTACTCGAGCTCCACCTCGTAGCGAGGGTCGTTGCCTCGGTACACCCATCCGATGTGCACCAGGTACGGGCGCCCACCGTCGAGCTCGTAGTCGTAGCGGATGGCGTGGTCGTAGGTGTCCACCATCTCGACCAAGCTGTAGGAGTAGGTGCCGCGCGAGCCCGCCATGCGTGCGTTGGGAACCAGCACACCCGCAGCCGTGGCGCCGTAGTAGCCCACCCGACCGTCGGGGAACTCTGCGCGCCAGTATCCTGCCGTCCCGTTGCCCGTGGCCCCGTCCGTGCCCAGCCACGTGTAGCGAACGAAGCTACCTTCGAAGCGAGCGCGGTACGTGCTCGACCCCGGCAGTCGCACCAGCTCCGACCCCTCATGCGCGAAGAGATCCGCCGTGTCGTAGTCCGGCACCCCGCGCGAGGTCATCCGCTCGATGCTGTCCACACCACTCAGTGTCCAGCCCATGCCCACGGCGGACTGGCCACCCGTGCTCGAGTAGGAGAGTCGCAGCGACGGCGAGAACCCGTTGTACCGCCGGGGCACCAGAACGGCACCCCGTAGGAGACCACCCCCCATGTTGAAGTTGACGCTCGCGTCCTCGCCGACGCCCTCGAGCGAACCAGGACCGCTCGGCAGCTTCAGACGCGACGGAGAGAGTCCGCCTCCTTCATTCTGAGCTTGTGCGGTGGGCCCCGGAGAGAGTCCAAGCACCACCAAGCTCAGTAGACCAAGAACACGCTTCGCCATCGGCACCCTCGCCCTGAATGAATCGTCACGACGTGCGTGAGCACGCTGCGCTCTCGTCACAGCGTGACCAGCGCCCCGCCCAGGCTCTCGCCCTGCCGGTCGAAGCAGTTGGTCTGCTCGAGCGTGAGCGGTTCGTCGCCTTCCAGATACCCAAGCGTGACCCCTGTCCCGATCGGGCTGTCCTCGCCAGAGATCACGGTCACCGCAGTGCGTCGTCCTCGCCGCACGGATGCCCCGCGCACGGAGTCGTCGAACCGCACGCTGGTGAGCTCGGTGGCTCCATCCACCACCACGAACTCACAAGCTCGAGCGTCCTGTGACAAGACTTGGACGGTCAGTTCCTGCGGCCGGACGCACATGTTCTGATGGCAGTCGAGCCCGTCGCTGCAAGCGCCCAGCGCGCTGCACGCGCAGTCGCGCTGACCGGGCAGGCAATCGCCACGCCCGTCCCCGCAGCCGAAAAGCAGTCCTCCAATCAACAACAGCGCCGCTGCTGCAGTTCGGAGAAAGGTTGGGCACAGGCCGCGGAGTTCTTCCAGCATCGTACTACCAGGTCAGGCACGCCGCGCGACAGATCGTTTGATTGTCGGTGGCGCCTCGCGTGAGTGCCCAAGTTGAAGCCCCCGTGTCACCGTACACGAGTCGTTCTCGGCGCTGCCGACGTTGTCGTTTGTGGTCATCTGGGTGAGGAAACAAATCGATGCGGTACTCGACGCAAGCTGAACCGTGGGAGTCGTTCCATCCGCCACCGGATATGTCGTCGTCACAGCCAGTGCACTATTCGGAAGGTTCACCGACCCGAGAAAAGTTGCCCCCCCCACAACACTGAGGGACCCGGCCAACGCGGTCGTACTCCCAACGTTGAGGGTCCCGTCGATGTCGACGTCCCCTGCCACCACAAGGTCGCCACCCGTCGGATTGGTTGTCATGTGCGTGCCGATACGCAATCCGGAAACGATGTCACCCTTGCCGGCCACGACGAGGTCACCATTGGCGGGATCCGTGATGGTGTGGTTCCCTACCCTTATGCCGCTCGTGACCACCAGGTCTCCCGTCGGAGCATCTAAGCTGGAGTTCCCTACGGAGACACCACCGCCGGTGCGGAAGTCGCCTGTGCCCGTGAGCGCACCGGTGACCGAGAAGTCGCCTCCGCTTCGACGGGCGTCTGCTGCACGCAACGCGTACGGGGCCGCAAGAAGGCGCTGGCGACCGTTCATGGTCGTTCCGTCGACCGTGATCTGCAACCACACCTCGCTGTTGCTCCAGATGTCGGCCAGTCCAGCCGGCGCGGTGCTGCCAAGCGCGACGGAGAACTGACCGTTGGCCACGACGACGCCAGGCGACCCGTACGTCTCCGAGAACAAGACTGAGCCTCCCGTCTCGGCGGTATAGAGCGTGAAGCTCATCGCCAAGGTCTCGTTCGCAGGCACCCCGTCACGCTCGAGGTATCCGGTGTAAGGGATAACCTGCGGAGGGGGCCCACTGAATGGCCCGGTCTGCGCGGAAACCATCACCGCGCCGAACCCAAGCAGGAAGAGGGCGTTCATCAAATAGAGTTTCTTGTTCGTCATCATCGTCTCCTGCAGGGCCTAGCGGCTCCTGAAAATCCTGTAGAACCCGTCACTGCTCTGCAGCTCCTGGTCGGAGTGAGTGTCGGAAGGAACGCCACCCCGAAGAGAAAACCCGCCGCCGGCGAGAATTCCCCCCGTGGCAGCAGGACCGGAAGAAAGCGCGAAGTCGCCGCACAGCCATGTCCCAGAGCGAGTGGCCGGATCGAATCCGCCACTCTGGAGTGCACGGTCGCTGCTGATGTTGCCACTGGCATTGACACCTCCGCCGCAGCCAATGTGACAGGTCGACACAACTCGATCCACCCCGTCCTCCTGAATGGTAACGCTGCCTGCATACGGAACGTCACAGCCACAGACCGCGTCGCCAAAGCGCGTGGCGTCGCCGTTGTCACACACGAACGCAACCCCCCAGTCCGGGTTGTACATATCGCACTCTGACTCGCCGATCTCCGTGCACTCGTTCCGACACCCGCGGATGTAGTCGGCGGGAGGCCGGTTCGCGTTCACGTACCCCATGGACACCCAGCGGATGGTGCCAGCCGTGTAGGTCGCGATGGGCGCACAAAGGACCACAGGAAGGTCGGGATTGACGGTCGACGTTCCGGGCTCCACGGTGGAAGCGCCAGTCGGCGCACAGCTGAACCCGTTCCAGGTTGGGTGCTCCTCCTCCCCGTTCCCATCCAGCTTCCACGCGAGCGTGGAACCCCGCGTCATCAGGGTGTACGGCTCCTCACGCGTGCTGGTCGTGTAGTCCGTGGGCGAAACAACGGCCACACATCTGAACTGGCTGTGATGCAGCATCCCCCCCCAGGCCTCTCCCTGTGACGCGAAATCAAAGGTTGTTTTGTTGATCTGCTCGGGGTCGTCATAGAGACTATCGATGTGCCGGTCACAGCTAGCCCAGTAATCGTTCCCGGCATCCTCTGGGTAGGTAAGGGGCACGGAGCGGACTCCCGGACCCCTCTGTCGCTCGCGAACTACGTATGTGCCGGGATCAGCCGTTTCAGCACCCGCGACATACCAACCATCATGGAGTTCCACGAAGTGGGTTAGCTGCCGGTAGCGGTTGTAGAGCGCAGACAAACCGGGGGTCGCAAACCGGGGACCCGCCAGCACACTTTGCTCCCACTCCTCCACGTCGCGCACGGCGTTGTCGTTGTAGTCTCCCCTGACGGACGTCGGATCCGAGGCGGATCCGGACCCGCATGCCTTGGTCAGACTGTTGAGCTGAGCACTCGCGAGAGATCCCGTGTTGAGCGTCAGGGTGTTGTTGCGGCTATCAATCGCCGCTCCCTCGTACAGCGGCAGTGGGGCGGCCGAAAAATCCAATGTCCGCACCTGGCCATCGGTGTTGGTCAAGTGCACTTCCGACACCGTACGCAGGCTGCACTTGGCGGAATCCTGTTCCCACGCGTTGGTTGAGGCGATTCGTGGGTAGGCGCTGTCGTTTACCCAGCCGTCCGTGTCGTCGTCACAACTCTGGGCGTGACCCTCCGAGTTGGGAAAGTAGCCTTCGTTCACTTCACACACACAGGTGCTCCCGGGGCCCGCAGCCGTCGCAAGGCGGCGGCCAGTTTCATTCGGCCGGTCACACACAATGGTGTTCGCACAGGCATAGCACCCTCCCACAGGGCTAAGGTTGTCCCAACCTTCGTCAGCTGGGCAGACCGTGCCACAAACCGCATCTTGGGTGGGTGACATGTCGAGGCAGACCTGACCAACCGGACACGTGAGATCGGTGCAAGTCACGCGCGGCCGACATGAGCCGGAACTGCCCACCCAAACGTATCCGCCGACGCAGGCTTCGGCGCAACGGGGGGTTGGCGATGTCTCGCAGACTCGGTTCAGTGCTGCGCAGCCCAAGTCTGCGCACGACTCGACCGCAACACACTCGTTGTTTCCGTCGAGCGCGTATCCGGCGAGGCACGCGCCGCATTGGGTTGATGGGCCGATGGTGGTGCACTCACGGTTGAGGGTCGCGCACATCGCACAGCCGCTGGACGAATCGACGCATGTGCCCCCATATCGACAAAGCCGGACCGGCAACCGGTACAGGCAGCCGCGTTCCCCATCTGCACGCAGTCACGGTTCTGCGCCGCGCAACCGAGCGTCGCGCAGGTAGTCGCCCCAACGCACGCGGAACCCGCCAGCGACAGGCCAGGCAAGCAGGCGCCGCACAAGGCGCTGCCGCCACTGTCGTCGCAGGCACGACCGAGTGCCGCACACTGTGACGCGATGGAGGTGGCTCCGGCGTCACACGTCGCCCACACAACCTCTGCGCAACGGCCGCCACTCCACGAAAAACCGGGCTCGCACTGGTCCTGGGTGCAAGCGAGGAGGCCGTTGGTCCCGGTGGCGCAGAGTTGGTTCGCCACGCAGCCGGCTTCGTCGCAGGTGGTGGCTGCCACGCACTCGTTGGAAGTGCACAGCAGACCCTCATCGCAAGCCAGATCGTCACAGGGACAACCCTGTTGACCCACGACACAGGCCTCCGCATCCACCGCGGCGTCATCGGGTGAATCACCTGGGCCGCACCCAACAATGAGCACAAAGAAGAGACCTAAGACTCGTCGCATGGTTTCTCTCACAGAGCGGTGAAGTCCGTGTAGTAGATGTACACGCGGACGTCGGTGATGGAGTTCAACTTAATGTCCTGGTTTACGCGCTCGTCACGCTGGTTGATGACGAGCTCCCAGTTGGTGTTTACGATCGGTCGATCCCTGAGGCGGTCGTTCCTGTAGACTTCCGCTCCGAAGACACGGACTCCGTTGAAGAACGGATCAACCACCGCGGTGCGTTCAGGGAAACGGTAGTACTGATGGATGCCTTCAAGTGGACGAATTGTCCCCGTCCCCGACTGACCAACGTAGATTCGGCCAAGGGTGTCGCCGATGTCGCTGCCCACAACCTCCACCTCGATGTAGTCAATCTTGTGGTTGCGGGTGAGCGGCGACAGCCGGTCAAGTGCTGTGGCGAACGGAATCGAAATGTGGCCGCGCGGGTTGAGCCAGCGCGGGTCGGTGAGTTCCACACGCAACATCTCGGTGCGCTCTGCCTGGCTCAGCGCACCAGAGGTGCCCGAGCGTGGAATACGCAGGATGTCATCGCGGAGCGACACGATCTCGACCCGACTATCCGGGCGTCCGTTGATGTCCTCAAACTCGTAGTACGCTGTCTGCAGATCAAAGAGGTAGTTCTCCAGATTGTAGTCCCCTCGGGAGACGAGCCGCACGAGGGTGAGTTCGTCTCGACGAGCGTACGACTGGCTCGTGTAGTACTCAAACACCCGGGTAGCGCGATACGCATCGCGAATCGCATCATAGAAGGAACGGTCTGCGTTGATGACCGCATCATTCCGGTAGATTCGAACGTTGGGGTCGTTTCGTGCGGCCTCCAGGTCGATCGTCAACTGCTCCGACTCAGTCTGCTCAGCGATGAGCCTCGTCGCTCGGTTGCGGATGCGATTGACCTCCGCCACCGCGAGGCGAATGTTGATGTCGGCACGCACCATTTGCAGGTCAGTTTGACGTAGCTGCAGGAGAAGTCGCTGTACCGTGGCGCGGCTATCGGCTTCGACCTGGTCGCACTGGAAGCCTGCTTCGACCAGGATAGAACCGCGCTCGAGTTGGGCGATCTCGTCCTCAAGGTCGTTGACATCGCGCTGTGTTGACTGAATTTCAATCTCGTTGATGGCGTAGAGGCCGGTGTAGATCGCCAGCGCTACGGCTCCGGTAGGGCAGTCTGTCGCGAGTCCGACCGAGCACTTGCCGAGGCTCGCGACCTGCCCGATGAACCCGGTGAAGCGCTCCAACTCCTGAAGCGACTGCTGCGAGTCGCGGATGGCGTCCTGCAGGCTGAGCTGGTCTCCTCTCACCGTGTAGCGGTAACCCGCCAGATCGGCAGAGACACCACACTGCTCAGCAGCGCGTTCCGTCTCGATCTCAATCTCATCCCAGACTGTCTGGGCGGCGGCGCGGACACTCCGCATCTCTAGTCGCTGAAGTTCAATGTTCGCAAGCGCGTTGTGCAGTTCGCCGTTGCCGACGAGTCCGCAGGGATCTCCGAGTGCGCGTGTCGGGGGACTGAGATACCCTAACGTCGGCGTGGCGGCGTAGACGTTGCCGTCGTCACCAACAAACGTCCCGCAGATCTCCGCGAGCTGGTTCTCATACGTGTTCCCGATGCGGGTTAGCTCGTTCTGAAACGCCACGGCGTCTGTCTCGAACGAGCGATTCGAAGATATCGCAAGATCTTCACGCTGACTGGCCGTGGCGGCCGACTGCTGCGCGCGCGCAATCATCGCTTCGAACGAGTTGGGGCCACCTGGCGCCAGAGGCGGCAACGGAATGTAGTCCGGGCTGAAGCCGAAGTAGTTGATCTCGTCGGTGAGGTTCGCGTAGACCTCTCGCATGTCCAAGAGCGCGATTTTGTAGACGGTCGCGGACTGCTCTAGCGCCAGATTGATCTGTGACTGCTGCGTCGCGTTGGCCGCAGATGCTGTACTCTGCATTAGCCGAGCAACGACCAGTGACTCGAGGTAAGCGGAGGTATAGGCCCTCTCGACTGCGAAGCGCGCGAGGTCCGCACGGTTGAAGCTCTGATAGCGCTTGGCCACCTCGCTCCACGCGCGCGCCGCTTGGCTGGACGCGCGGAGAACCTTTTGGAAGTAGCTCGTCACCGTTGCAGCGTCGATGAACCGCCGGCCCGCATCCTGCTCGCCCGTTCGCTCGATGGAAGCCCAAACATAGGGGCTGAGGGCGTAGAAGCGGTCGAGGACCATCTGGTAGTACTGAGCCGACTGATAGAGGCTGTACATTTCGAATCCGGCCACGCCGGCAAGATCGATCCCACCTGGCTCAAAGAGCGAGCCCTGAAAGCTCACCTGTGATGAGCCTGCGAGATCAAAGCGAGACTGAAACGCCCGGGTGAACGCCTCGTCGCCAAGCATGACCAACAGCTCTGCGTTCAGCTGCTCAAAGCCCTCTGTGCGAAACGGAAGCGCCGCGAGAGGATCGATGGTTTGGTCATAGGAGAAATTTCTTGCTAGGTACCGCCGCAGGTCGCTCTGCGTCGCCGCACTGAGGTTGCTGAAGTGGCGGTCGAAGACGTACGCGAGACAGTCGGTCCTACCGCGGATCTCTTCGATGGCGACCGGGTCGTAGCAGTAGGGAACGGCATTGGAGTTCGACTGGCAAACCGCAGGCGTGAAGCCGATATTGCGCCCCTGCCGATTGCGGAATTGTGTCTTGTATCGGAAGGCGCGGTCAATGGTTGTGGCCAAGGGGACGTAGACGGGGGCGCCGGGGCCGAGGGGCTCGTAGAACGTCTTGCGGCTGGTCGCTCCCGTTTCCGAGTCATGGCCCCGAATCAGATCGGTGCGGACTTCCTCGCAGTACACGCCGTCGACGTCACATCGATATGGAGGTTCGATCGTGACTTGGGGCGATACGGTCGGGTCGGCGAGCCAAGCATCCAGAGTAGCCTGGCACGTACCGCTGGACTGGCAGGGGAGGGATTGCATATAGCCGGCCGCGACGTTTCGGCGGAAGTAGGTAGCGTTGCTTCCGACGGGACACGCTTCGCGGAAGCCAGGGTCATTGCCACCGTCGATCCGACCTGTGTCATGACAAAGGTAGTGCATCTGCGCGGTGGGTATAGCCGTTGGGCCCGGCCCGGCAGTGGCAGTTCCCGAGAGAAGCGCGCCAACGGCGCTGTTAGCGTTGCCCGCCGTGATCCCCCCCGGAAAGCCGATTCGCCCCAACACCTCGGGCGAGCAGCCGGCGATTTCTTCCAGAGGAACACTCCCGGTCCGTGTCTCCGCCTGAACGGTGCCGACGAAGTCGTCGTCGTCCAGCTCGGCGGTTCCGCGAGAGAGCACCATCAAACCGTATGCGGTCAGACCACCCGCGGTTGAACTCGCACCGAAGAACTCTTCGGCAAACGTCTCACGAAACACTAGGTAGAGCTGCTCTTGGTTGATCAGCACACCGTCGACGAGCTCGAGCCTGCGCTGACGACTCTGGCCGTCGGGGATGGGGTTGGAGCCCGCGAGGCTGAGATTGACCAGCGCCTCATCCTCGCCGAGGCCAAGCGGCTGCAGAGAGTCTCGGCACTCGGAACGGAAGTAGGCGCCCGCTTCCGCGTCGAACTCGACAAGGTCGTGGAAGCCGGGCACAAGCCAAGGAACTTGAACCCGCTCGAAGCCGCTCATCGTCCCGAGCCGGGAGCACTCCGTGTCGTTGGCGGTCGGACGGTACCGGCCTCCTACGACGACGCTGGCCTCCATCGACTCTACGAACGCTAGACAGGCGGAGCCGAGGCCGGGAGCGCACGCGGTCGGATCGGTAGCAAAATGAAGGTCGACCTGGGGATTGCCCGCGTAATGGAGGGATTGGTCGGTCGCAATGCGACCGCGCAACGCCATCGACCCGTTCGGTGCGAGGTCGAGAGCGATTGGCATCTCCACCACCCCAGACGGTATGGGGTACTGTGTCAGGTCGGTGGAGTAGCTGACAACACCGGTCGTGTTCGAGAATGGGTAGCAAGCTGCGCTGGGGCACGCCGATTGGATGCTTGGCCATCGCCACGTGCCGTTGACGGTCGAAGTGACGATTGCGTTGAGCTCCGGCACGCTCATGCCCGAACGCACCTCAGACCATTTCCGAATGAACGCGTTCCCGACATCAATCCCGGCGGTGGTCGCAGGCATTGTCCGATCCGCTTCCCACAAGGGAAGGTTCTCTTCTCCGAACTGGGTAAAGTAGTAGACTTTCCCGGCCCAGCGACCCCGAGGATCAGTGGAATACTCCAGGTTGATTCGCCTTTCGCCGAGGGGACTCTCGATCAAGAGGACGCCAGTCCAGCGGAGGGGGACCTGGTTCGTCGCGTTGCGGAGTTCGACGATGGCCTGACCACCACTCCCAGGCACTCGAACGAGGTACTCGTTGACATTGAGTGGAGCACCAACCGCGCCGATTCCGAGCCAATGCATGGGGTTCACCGTGACTTCCACGTCCGAAGCACCCGGCTCCGTGTGGCTCACCTTGCGCACCGTGAAGTCAATGGAATGCGGCCCGTCGTTGGTGATAGTCAGCGTGCGGGAGCGCCGATTGTTAGTGAACTCAAGGAAGTCGACGTTCACCTCGTAGGACCCCGGCGATGCGGGGGAAATCCCGGAGGTTGGTAGTACTTCGGGCATGCAATACCCGAAGTCGCTGTCGACGAGCTGACACGTGGTCCCAGCGCTGCAGTCCGCTTCGACTTCTGCCGCGCAAGGTACCCTGCACGCATGCCGGTAGCAGCGCGCCATGCCGCCGCACTCGGAGTCGTACTCGCAGTTCGAGTAGCAGGACCCTCCGATACACGCTTGGAAGTCCGGACAGTCGGCGTCACGACTGCAGGATCGCGCTGACTCGCCATCAACAACGCAGGAGCCGTTGGTGCAGGCAGCGCCCTCAAAGCACCCTTCCATGAGTCCCTCGGCGGAACACGCGCGATAGGTCCCATCTTCTGCGACGAAGCCGCTCGTGCAGGGTGAATAGCACTTGGGATCAGCTGGAACAACGACGTTTGTCCCATTCGTGCAGATGTCCATCTCACACGACAGTTCTCCGGAACAAGTTCCGTTACCGAAGCAACTGCAGCCCTGCGAGCCGGGTTCGCAAGACGCACAGACATTGTCTGGACCGCACAGAAATCCCGTTTCGCATGTCCGGTTGGAGTAGCACGGCTGCCCTCCCTGGCCCGTCGCGTCCTGGCAGTAGTTCCGCGCGTTGCAGACAAGACCGTCGCCACACGCTCCACCGTCGCAGGGGCACCCTTCGACACCGGAGGACTCGCAGTCGGCCGCCTGGCAGATGTCGTTGGTGCAAACCAGCCCGCTGCTGCAGCCTCCCCCTGAAATGCAGCCGCAACCGGGAGTCCCTTCCTCGCAGGCTACCGGCTCGCCGCTGTCACCGCAGCCAAACAATGCCATCGTCCCGACCGACAAGAGAAATGCTGCCGCTAGGCGGGTCATGTGTCGTCCCCTCATGCTTCGAGGGCGCCCTGCCCTCTCATTTCGCGGACATATTGGCGGAGGTATCGCGCCAAGTCAACAGCTTTCTTCCACGAGTAGAATAGGTTCGCGCGCGCCGCTCATAGGTATCATGAATCATCGACATGAGGTGTTCGAATAGTTTACATATAGAGTGTTCTGCGCAATACGCTGTCGGTCACCGCGCATGAAGCCCCTGCCGGCCTTGTCAGAGTGGCACGACCGGGGCTTTGGGTGCCAGCGCTATCGGCGAATCTGCCACGGCGAGCGACGCGGACGGACCGGTGCACTGCCGGTCTTGCGGTCGGTCGCTCGTTGGGGTCACCAGGGGTCGTTGGGGTCGAGCTGGGAGAAGTCGTCTTGCGCGTCGGCGAGGGCGTGCTCGTCGGGCTCGTAGCGGAGGTCGGACTCGAGCGGGGACGAGCGGGCGCGGGGCTCAGGGGTGTCGAGGCCTTGGTGGCGCAGGATGCGTTGGATGCTCGAGTGGTCGAGGACGGTGGCCACGTGGCGCATGCGGCCGCCGCAGTGGGGGCAGGCCAGGACGTCCAGGCCGAAGCTGTGCCGCATGAGCTCGGCCCAGGCGGTGTTGCGGGGCTTGGGGGACTGGGCCGGGCGGGCGCGCTTCCGCAGGATCACGCCCGGGCGCTGGTAGGCCACCGCCAGGGGGCGGAGGCGGGCGTTGGCGGCGAAGAGGCCGCCATAGAGCAGGGTGTTGACCCTCGGCGGGGGGACCAGGGCGACCAGACGGTCGATGAAGCGGTCGGGGGTCAGGAGTATCTGGGTGGTGCCGTCGCGCCACGGTGTCTTCAGTGTCAATTCCACGCTGGTGGAATGGATCGTCATTCGGGTTTCCTTGAGGGGCGGACGCAAGATGTAGCGGACGAGCTGCTCGAGGCTGGCGCGCGCTCCCGCAGACACGGTGACCTGCGCGTCGAGGTCAAAGCCGTCTTCGTGCGCCTTCCGCCGCGCAAACGTGCTGGGGGTTTGTGGCTTTCCATTGCGGAGGCGCTGTGCGCCCTTGTGGAAGACTCCCTCGCCGTAGAGCTCGCCCATGCCGAGCAGGAGCTGTTGGGCGTCCCAGTCGTCGTCCTCGCCGGGTCCGAGGCCCAGGTTCTCCAGCAACAAGACCACGCGCCGCTTGATGTCGGCCACCAGAGCCGCGAGTTCGGCCTGCGTGGGCGGAGCGGCGAGTAGGAACACCAGCTGCCCGTCGCTGCGCTCGTAGAAGCTGCCGTCCGTGTAGAGGGCGTGGAAGTGCACGTTGAGGTTCAGCGCACCGCCAAAGCGCTGGATGGCCATGACGCTGCCCGGCCGGGCACTGTCGTGCTGGCCTGGGGGGCCCAAGCTGGCCGCACGGGATCGGTACAGGGCGTCGATGGCGACGCGGGCGATCCGCCAGATGGCGAGGGTAAGCTCATGGTTGTGCGCCATGCGCCAGCGCAGCGCGTGCGGGAACGACAGCACCCACTGGCGGTACGGGACCGGCGGCAGGACGTTCTCGACCAGGTGCTTGGCCTGGTACGCCATCTTGCGGCCCACGCAGCGGGGGCAGAAGGCGCGCTGCTTGCAGCTGAGGGCCACGAGGCGGCTCTGGGCGCAGTCGTCACAGCGGAAGCGGGCGAAGCCGTGCCTGAGAATGCCGCATCGCAGGAAGCCACGGAGAGTATCGACCACGAAGCCTGGCAGCGGGCGCTCGGCGCGGGCTTCCAGGTAGCTCTCGAGCTTGTCGCTGAGGACCTGATGGAGCGGGCCGGCGCTCGGGTCTCGACGCTCGTAGGTGAGTGGGCAGGGTGGTGCAGCGAAGGCGGCGGGCACCGGCGCGGGTGCTGCAACCGACGTTCCGTCGGACCACGCGCGAGTTCAACCAAGTGTTGCGCCGCTCTCGAAGGCGCCCGCCGGCGCCCACTTGGCGCCCGCCAGGGCCACCCCAGCCCACCTCAGACTCGCTTCAAGATCTGCCGGCGCACCGACTCCGGCAGCAGCGACGCCGCCCGCACGGGCCACGCGATGCGCTTGGGGAACATGGCGTGGTCGGTGCCGTGCTCGATGGCGTGCACCATCTCGCGCACCGCGCGGTCCTTGTCGATGATGAGCGCCTTCACGGGCACCTCGTCGGGGTCCAGGCTGTCCGTGTAGGTGAAGCCGGGATAGAGCGCCACGAAGCGGATGGGCGTGTGCGCCAGCTCGATGCGGCACGTGTCGAAGAGCGTGCGCCCGGCCGCCTTGGCCGCGCTGTACGGGCCCGACTTGGGCAGGCCGAAGGTGCCTGCGGGCGAGCCCGTGTAGGCGATGGTGCCGCCGCGCTCTTTCATGAGCGCGATGACCGGGCACAGGAAGTTCACGAACGTGTCGAAGTTCTTGGCCATGATGTCCAGCACCACGCTGGCCGTGGCCTCGGGGCTGCCCATGACGGTGGGTGTGCCGCCCCCCGCGTTCAGCACCGCCACGTCGATGGCGCCGAAGCGGGCCACGCCCTGCTCCACCACGCGCGCACACGCCTCGGTGTTGGTGGCGTCGGCCGCGATGGCCAGGCAGCGGCTCCCCCCGCGCTCCACCTCGACCGCGAGCTCGTCCAGCAGCTCCTTGCGCCGCGCGGTCACGATGAGGTTGTTGTCCCCTCCAGCGAGCGCGAGGGCCAGCGTGCGCCCGAGCCCCGAGGAGGCGCCGGTGATGAGGATGGTCTTCTGGGTGAGCTTCATGGTGGCGGTCGAGCCTCGCGGGTGGAGGGAGGGCTGTACTCGGAGCGCCCCCAGAATTCAATCCCGGCCCGTGTTTGCTTGACCAGAGACCCCAAAGGGCCGACACCCCACCCATGAGCACGGTTCACTTGGTCGGCGGTGAGAAGGGTGGCGTCGGCAAGTCCGTCGTGTCGCGCGTCTTGGCGCAGTGGTTCATCGATCACGAGCAGCCCTTCGTGGCGGCCGACGCAGACACGTCGCACGGGGCGCTGCTGCGCTACTACGCGCAGTTCGCGCAGGCCATCGACCTCGAGTCGTTCCCCAGCGCCGACCAGATCATGGACCGCGCCCTCGGGGCCGACCGCCGCGTGCTGGTGGACCTTCCGTCGCAGAGCGCCCGGCTGCTCAAGCGCTGGATGGACGCCGGTGACGTGGTGGCGTTCGCCAAGGAGATGGGCGTGCGCCTGGTGTTCTGGCACGTGAGCGACGGTGGCTTCGACTCCGTGAACCAGCTCACCCGTGTGGCCGAGACCTTTGGTGACACCGTGAGCTTCGTGGTGGTGAAGAACTTCGGGCGCTCGTCGGACTTCAGCCAGCTGGACGGGTCGCCGATCCTCAGCTCGATGCGTGAGCGCGGCGCGCGCGTGGTGGACCTGCCGGCGCTGGACGCCACCACCATGTACAAGATCGACCGCTTCGGCTCGAGCTACTGGGCCGCCATCCACTGCGTGGAGGGTGAGCTGTGCCTCTCGCCCATGGAGCGTCGTCGCGCCGAGCGCTGGCTCGCGCAGACGTACGCCGCGCTCGGTCCCGTCGCCGACCTGCTGTAACGCGGGCCTGGCCGGCGCGCGCCCGTCAGCCGTGACGAATGGCGTCGAGCCGGCCGTAGTGGCGGTAGCCCAGCTTGTCGAGCGCCTCGCGCGGCGCGAGCCCGATGTCCACCAGCGTCTTCAGCGAGTACGTGCCCGCCAGCACGGGCGGGCCGTAGCTGCGCCGCGTGTCGGGCGTGCGGAAGGCCGGCAGCGGGAACAGCGGCTGCAGGCTGTGCACGTGGATGAAGTGCGCCATGCTGGTGCGCGAGTAGCCGGCCGTGGTGGGCGCCGTGATCACGTGGGGCGTGGCCAGGAACGCTCCGCCCGTGAGGATCTCGAGCTGCTGTCCCACCTGCGCCACGATGCAGCCCTCGGGTGGCGCGCCCTGCACCAGCTCGCCCTTGGGGTGCGCGTCGCTCGGCCGTGTGCGCAGGTAGAGCCCGCTGGCCGGGTCTGGCCGCGCGCAGGGGTGGCCGGCCGGGTCGAAGAAGCGCCCGCCCGGCAGCAGCGTGAGCAGGTTGAAGTCCGTGTGCTCCTCGCCCCACACGATGCTCGCGTCGGCCGCCTGCGCAGCGCTCAGCGGCAGGTAGCGCAGCGCGCGCGTCACGTGCGGGCCACCGCCCGTCAGCTGGCTGAACGTGTCGGCCGGCAGGCCCAGCGAGGTGGCACACACCCCGAGCACCTGCATGCCGATGGCGTGGATGGCGTGGCCGATGTCCAGGTAGCGGTGCTGAAAGTCCACCGAGTCCGCGGGCCAGCGGTTGTCGGCGTAGATCTCGGGGTACACGTCGCGCAGCTCCGGGTCGAGCGGCTCGGGCGCGATGAAGAAGCACTCCTTGAAGTCGGGCTGCCCCCCCGCGATGACGGCCTTCTCGGTGTTGGGCGGCGTCCACCCGCGCTGGTACCAGATGTCGGCCGACGCCCAGGTCTGCTTCTCCGCCTCGGGGCGCGCGCAGAGTGCGAGGAAGTCGTCATAGAAGGCGTTCAGCACGTTGGTGTCCATGCCATGGGAGCGAATGTAGATGAGGCCGTAGTGCCCGAGGCCCTCACGCACCGCTTGCTCGGCGCGCGCGCGGGCGGCCGGGTCCGCAGAGCTCAGGTCAGCGAGATCCAAGATGGGGAGCGCGGGGGCGGTTCCGTCGGACATGGGGGATCGGTATCTGCTACGTGGCGCTGCGGTCAATGAAAGACAGCGCCAAGATTTCGATGGGCGGACCGGAGTGGTAACCTCGTGAACCTCGATGCCGATGTGGTCCATGGTAGCGGTCCTGCAATGGGTAGCCCGATGAGCGGACTGACAGCCGTCGTCACCGAGGCGCCCGTCTGCGGAATGACCTGGGGCTGGACCGGCGTGCGCGGCACCTGGGCGACCCCGCGCGCCGCCGAGTCGATGCGGCGCATGACCGAGACCGGCGTGAACTGGACGGCCATCACCTACGCGGCCGTGCAGGCCACCGCGCAGTCCACCGTGATCCCGTTCGATGCCGCGCCCACCGTGACGGACGCCGAGATCAGCTGGGCGATCCGCGAGGCGAAGTCGCTGGGGCTCAAGGCGGTGCTCAAGCCGGTGGTCAACGTCGCGGACGGCACCTGGCGGGCCTACATCGGCTTCTTCGACTGGGACGTGCCGGGGGAACCGAGCTGGACCGAGTGGTTTGCGAGCTACACGGCGTTCATCGTGCACGCCGCGACCATCGCCGAGGCCGAGGGCGCCGACCTCTTCTGCATCGGCTGCGAGATGGTGCGCGCCGACGGCCAGGGAGCGCACTGGCGCGCGCTGATCGCCCAGGTCCGGCAGGTCTACTCGGGCCCCATCACCTACAACTGCGACAAGTACCAGGAGGACCGCGTGACGTGGTGGGATGCCGTCGACGTGATCTCGTCGAGCGGCTACTACCCGCTGGGCACCTTCCCCGAGCACCTCGACCGCATCGCGGGCGTGCTCGAGCGCTTCGACAAGCCGTTCCTGTTCATGGAGGCCGGCTGCCCGTCCCGCACGGGCTCCGCCGCCCGCCCCAACGACTGGTCACTGCAAGGCGCACCCTCGGGCGAGGAGCAGGAGCGCTACTACCGCGACATGCTCGACGCGATCGCTACGCGACAGTGGGTCCGCGGATACCTGCTGTGGGACTGGCCCGCGGAGCTCTACCCGGCCTCGCAGGCCGCCGAAGACGACGGCTACTGCGTGTACGGCAAGCCCGCCGCCGCCGTGCTCGCCGCGTTCAACGCCAGCTGGCAGAGGCGGGGGCCGTGACGGCTCATTGTGCGTAGAACGGGAAGAGCGAGACCGCGTACTGCGAGGTCATGGACTGCGCACGGCAGCTCCCCACGGTCGCGTCGGCGCAACCGAGGTTGCTGCAGCTGGTCGTCCCGAAGCAGCGGATTTCGCCCGTCGAGGTGAGCGCGCAGCCGTTCAGAGCGTTGACGACGCTGGAAGAGGGCCCGGCTGAGGTCAGGTAGGGGAGCGTGCTCCGATCTCGGCCGAGGGACACCACACCCGTGAGCGGCGTGCCTGCAGCCGTCTCGACCGTGTCGAGATCGAATCGTCCTCCTCCACTCGTGCAACTGCCGCTCGCAGGTGGACGTCTGCAGGCGACGCGCCCGTTGGCGAGCACCACACAGCGCCCGTTCGTGTCGAGGATCCCCGCGAGGGTAGTCGAGGCGGCCCCGTCGAGCTGTCCCACGGCGAGCGTCGTGCTCGCTTCTGGAATCGGCCCGGTCGACTCGCAGGTCGACTCTGCGTTCTCGTTCCAACAGTGAAGATTGCGGGCAGCACCGACGATGATGCAGCCCGTCGGTCCCGTGGTGACGGCGAGGTCGACGGCGCCGGTGAGGCCGATGTTCGTGGCGAGCGTGGCATGGGTCGAGTTGCGTCCCCAGCAGGAGACGACGCCCCCGCTTCGCCGCACGCAGGCGTACCCGAGGGTCGAACCAGTGCCGGTCTCGTCGGCACACTCGAGCTGCACGGCATCCGTGATGAGGCCAGCGGCCGTGGATACGTCAGCGCGGTACATCAAGGAATCCGTCCTGCCGAAGCAGGACACACGACCGCCTGAGTGGATGACGCAGCCAGCGCGTCCGTCGTGACACGCGTCCGTGATGTTCACGTTGCCGAGCGCCGTCATCCGGACCGTGGTCGGCGTGGTGGTGCTGGTGGTCACGCCATTGCCGAGGGCGTTCTGCCACTGGTTCCCCTGGCAGAAGAGCTGTCCGTTGCTGCGAACCACACAGATGACGGACGCACCCGTGGTGAGCTGGACGGCGTCGGTGATGGGTGAGACCACGCCCCCCACGTTCATCTCGAGCAGCGAAGCCTGCGCCACGCAGGCGGTGCCAGCGGCGTTCGCGCCCCAACACGAGACACGACCACTCGCCCACCGTACACACGCGTGCGCGCCACCGGCGGCGCTCTCGACCTGCTCGACGGCGCGGTCACATTGCCCGGTGGTCGTCTCACACCAGTTCGCACCCGTGCAGCTGCTGCTCGCCGCGGGCTCTTCGTCGACACCACCGCTGCAGTTGTTGTCGATCACATCGCAGACCTCGGCCACACCGGGATTGCGGCTGGGGTTGTTGTCGGCGCAATCGGTCTTCGGGAGCGAGCCTCCCGTGCAGCTGGCCCCCGTGGGCGCATAGCCGTCGTTGTCCTGGTCCTCGCTCGCCTTGACGCCGCCACCCGTCGCGCAGACGTCGTCGATGCGATTGCAGCGCTCCGTCGCCCCGGGATGGATGTTCGGGCTCATATCGGCGCAGTCGGTCCTCGGGAGCGGGCCTCCCGTGCAGCTCGCCGTCGTGGCCGCGTAGCCATCGTTGTCCTGGTCCTCGCTCGCTCTGACGCCGCCCCCGGTCGCACACACGTCGTCGATGCGATTGCAGAGCTCCGGCGCCCCCGGATGGATGCTCGGGTCCGCATCGGCGCAGTCGTCCTTCGGCAGGGGCCCGCCGCTGCATGCGGCGGCCGTACCGGCGTGGCCGTCGTTGTCCTGGTCCTCACTCGCTCTCACGCCCCCTCCCGCCGCGCACGTGTTGTCGAGCCGGTCGCACAGCTCCATGGCTCCCGGGTGAATCGTCGCGTTCGCCTCCACGCAGTCGCCACCGAACGCGCTCCGCCCCGGCTGCGGCGAGCACGCGATGATGGCCGTCCCAATCACACCGTCGCCGTAGCCATCCCCGTCAGCGTCCACGTACCACGGGACGTTCACCACGCCTTCGTCGACCACCGTGTTGCAGTTGTTGTCCTCGCCGTCGCAGAGCTCGGTCGCGCCTGGACGTGTGTTGAACGTGGAGTCGTCGCAGTCGCCTCCCGTTGTGGCGTAACCCGTGGTCGGACCGCAGGCCTCGAGCGACATCAGCGAGTCGCCGAAGCCGTCGTCGTCCGAGTCGAGGTAGTACGTGCGCTGCGCCAGCCCCTCGTCGGTCTGTCCGTTGCAGTTGTCGTCGAGGCCGTTGCAGACCTCCGGAAGCACGATGCCGTCGTCGATGAGGCCATTGCAGTCGTCGTCCCTCCCGTTGCAGACCTCCGTCTGACCGGGTCGCACGCCGACGGAAGCGTCGTCGCAGTCCGTGTGGTTGGTGGCCATGGCCGGCTGCACCGAGCAGGCGCTGAGCGGTGTCGCGTCGAGAGCGCCGTACCCGTCGCCATCGGCGTCGGTGTAGTAGTCGACGAAGGGAACGTCCTCGTCCGTCATCGTGTCACAGTCGTCATCGGTTCCGTTGCAGACCTCGGGAACGCTCGGATGCACGCCGGAGCGCGTGTCGTCGCAGTCGCCCCCACAGGTCCTGACTTCCGTCGTGGCGTCCACGTTGCAACAGAGCGCGTCCGGGTAGGCATCGCCGTCCTGGTCACGCACGCCAAACGTCCTCGGGTCGCAGTCCTCGTCGATGTCGCTCGTGTCGCAGACCTCCGGATGCCCGGGATAGCGCGCAGCATTGGCGTCGTCGCAGTCCGCGCCGCCGCACTCGACGGCCTCGACTCCGTCACCGTCCGCGTCGAGCGTGACGACGCAGTCCGTGGCGCAAGTGCGCGTCACCTCGTTGCATAGCTGAGCTGCGAAACAGGCGTCGCGGACCGCACCGATGCAGCCGCGCTCATCCGCTTCGCTCGAGCCCGGCTGGCACAGCTCACGGCCGTTGCAGAACACCTGGTCGTCGCAGTCGGCGGTGGTGGCACACCGTTCCCCCGCATCCCCCATGCTGGGGCTCTCCGTGGGACTGCAGCCGAAGCTTCCAAACACCAAGATCAAGAGGAGAACCGGACGACAACGCATGGCGCATGCTACGCATGCTCGGCGCCCCTGACTAGACGAGGGGTGAGTACCCGGTCTTTGGCTGTCTGTGACCCCGAGAGTCACGCGGCGCCCTCAACCGCTGATCTCGACGCCCGCCTTCGCGATGCGCGGGTCGATCTGCGAGCGGTGGCGGGCGAGCGTGGACCCCGCGATGAAGAGGCGCTTCAGCTTCGGCAGGCGGCGCAGCGTGTCGTGCTCCAGGAAGCCGCGCGCGTTCATGAGCGAGACGGTCTCGATCTCGGGGCCGAAGCGGGCGAGGTCCGGCACGCGCTCGAGCTCCTGTTGATCGTGACGGCGCCCGTCCCGGACGCTTTGGCGCGCTTCGCGGGCTTCTTCTTCGGGGCTGCGGGCTTTGCCATAGCGCCAGATGCTCGGCGACCGCGCGTCCGTGCGCAAGCGAGCCTGCTCGACGGGAGCGGGGCGTCTGTGGCACTAGGTACCCCATGGATCGCGCTCCCGATGAGCTGTCCCAGCTGACGGAGTCACTGCTCCGCTGCTCTCACGCTGGAGAGGCCAAGCCCGTGGTGGACGCGCTCGTGGCCCGACTCGCGGAGCTGACGGGGGTCGAGCTGCATCCGGACGGCTTCCGCGACGAGCACGCCACGCTGACCGCGCGCGGAAAGGCCGTGTCGCTCACGACGGCGGCGCAGTGTGGCGAAGACGTGGAGCGCACGCGCGTGTTCCTGCAGGGTGTGCATGCAGGCCTGGTGCACGCGCTGGCCCGTGTCCCCGAACACGCCCCCGTGCATGTGCTCTACGCGGGCACGGGTCCGTTCGGGTTGCTGCTGGTGCCCCTACTGCCGCTGCTGCCTCCGGCGCATCTCGCCCGGCTGCGGGTCACGCTGCTGGACATCCACGCGGAGTCGCTGGCCACGTTGAAGGTGGTCGTCGATCACCTCGGTGTCCAGGAGTCCATCGAGGCGTTCGTGCAGGCCGACGCCTGCGAGTGGCAGCCACCGCAGCGCTTCGACGTGATCCTCTCGGAGACCATGCACGCAGGGCTCGAGCGGGAGCCTCAGGTCAGCGTGTTCGCGCACCTGTCCGGCTTCCTGGCAGAAGACGGGGTGCTGATCCCCGAGGCGGTCGTCGTGAACCTGTGGCTCTCGCGCGGGCGGGGCGCTCCCCATGCACCGGGTGAGGGCTCCCGCAAGCACTTGGGCCAGCTCTTCCGGCTGGACCGGCAGACGGCCGAGCAGCTGGGCACCGGTGACCACTCGGCCCTGCAAGGGCACCTGCCGGTCCCGGCCCACCCCGCGCAGCTCGAGCACCTCGAGGTGTCGACGGTGGTCCAGGTGTTCGGCGGGCACGGGCTGTCCGAGGGCCAGTCCATACTGACGCTGCCGGTCTACACGAAGCACGCACGGGTGCAGCCCGAGACGGTGCTGCGCTTTCGCTACGTGCTCGACGCTCGCCCACGCTGGGAGTTCGAGCACGAGCGTCGCCCCTCCCTGCTGGACACGCCCCTGCCGAACCGAGAGGCCGCGAGCCCCCTCGGGCTGCTGCACCTGCCGCGGCTCTGGCACCGCACGCAGCTCCAGAAGCACGGGTCACGTACTGCGGAAGAGCGCGACCGCGTGCGGGCCCAGCTGTCCTCCGTTCCAGCCAGCGAATGGGACCTCGACACGGAGCTCTTCCTTGCGCTCGGTGTGGAGCCAGCGCCCGCCATGGAGCGTCTGTTCCGGGCCGAGACGCTAGACGACGTGGAGGCCTGGCTGCTGGCCCAGCGCGCGGACGTCCCGCGCCACGAGCTCATCGCGCTGGTGAACCGAGCGCTCGTAGAGCGCGCCGGCGTCGAGTAAAAGTCCAGGTCCGCCCGAGCCACCGAGGCCTCGACATCGGTCGTGGCGCAGACCACAGAGGACACGCTACGCTTCGGGCATGTCAGCGATTCGCGCGCGCGTCGAGAATGGACGGCTCCTGGTAGATGAGCCAACGAGCCTTCCAGAAGGCACGGTGCTCGATCTCGTGGTGGACGATGAAGGCGACGCACTGGATGCGCTGGAGCGCGAAGCCCTCCATGCGGCGATCCTGGCTGCCTGGCAGTCGGTTCAAGAAGGTCGAGGGCGCTCGGCGGCCGATGTCCTCGCAAACCTGCGCGCGCCGCGGTCCGCGCGGCAACCATCGATGTGGACCAGGCCGACCTAGACGTGGTCTTCACGAAGATCGCGCGCGGACTCTATTGGTGGCGACACCATCGGCTACCCGTGGCGCGACGAGCCGTTGTCAGCGTGATCCCCTCGGACGCGTTCGGACAGTGGTCGGCGCTCATCGCGCAACCCGTTCAGAAACTAGGTTCTGAGTTCTGGTGGATGAGCGCGCACGAAGACGGCAACCCGACGTGGGCCGCATGGCTCTTCATCGTGTTTGGTGCAGTTCCAGTGGGTGTCTGGATGGGGCAAGCTGCCGAGCTTCCCAACCTGCCGCGGAGCTCAGGCGTTACGCTCCGACGTTAGACAAGGACACAAGCGCCTGGACGCTCGCCCACTAACGAGAGCAGACCAGTTGGTAGAGAAGGCCGCACCATTCCACCGAGGGAACCCGAGTCTGGGACCCAAGAGGCCACCGACTTTCACTCACCCAGTCCTCCTCCGCAGGGGGAGGACTTCCGCCCCGGCCGAGGCCAGGGATGCTGCCCCGGCTTTCAAGCCTTTCAAGCCGGGGTGCCCATTCCCCTTGCTTTCAAGCTCAGAACTGCGCCACAAGCCCACCGACCGATGCCTGCGAGCCAGCCTCGCCAAGACAGAGCCCCCTCGAGAAGCCGTCTCAAGGAGCTCCCGGCAGCGGCCCCCGCGGCGCCCCCTCCAGCTCCCGCACGCCCAGCAGCCGGCACAGCGTGGGCGCCACCTGCAGCGTGCTCAGCGCATCCCGCGTCTCGAGAGGCTCCACCCCTGGGCCCATGAACAGCACCGGCACGATGCGGTCGTAGTCCCACGGGCTGCCGTGCCAGACGCCGTTGCGCGTGTAGCCCGAGCCGAAGAGGTGCTGCTCGCGCGGGACCACGTACAGGTCGCCGCCGAGGTCTGCGGCGACGCCCTCCCAGATGGTGCGCTCGAGCGGGTCGCTCGGCGCCTCACGCGCGGCGAGCTCGGCCACGTCGAACACCCGCTGGATGCCACGCTGCGCTTCCAAGAACGTGATGGAGAGCGGGATGACCGGCTCGCGCCGGACCAGCGCCTCGGGCGTCAGGTAGATGTAGGTGTCCTCGAACGCCGCGATGTAGTCGGCTGAGCCCAGCTGCGCGTCGAGGTGCTCCTCGAGCAGGCGCACCAGGTCGTCCTCCTGCAGGTTGGGGCCCGTGCCCACGCGCTCCGGAAGGCGCGGGCCGCCGTGGTCGGACGTGATGAGCACCGACACGTCCATGCGCCGCGAGAGCGCACGGTACAGCTCGCCCAGCATGCGGTCGCTGGCGATGAGCGAGTCGGCGTACTCCCACGACTCGCCGCCGAAGATGTGCCCCGCGTAGTCGGGCGCAGAGACGCTGATGGCCAAGAGGTCCATCACGTCGTCCTCACCGAGACCGAGCGCGCTCACGCCGGCGCGCGCGAGGTCCAGCAGGTACTGCGTGGAGGCTGGCGTCACGCGGAACACCGAGGAGGCCCGCGAGCTGGCCGCCACATCGTGCGGGAACGTGAGGCCGAGGCCGTACCAGTCTTCTTCGTTGGGCGCGTCGTCGGTCATGCCCAGCGCCAGCAGCTCCTCGGCGAGCGAGGGACGCGACAGCTCCCAGGCCCCGAGGCGCGGCGCGAGCGGGTGCTGGCGCTGGAAGGCCGCGAACCACTCGGGGTACTGCGCGGCATAGAAGGTGGACGTGGTGAAGCCGCCCGCGGTGGGCTCGAACCAGAAGGCATGCGTGCCCGCGCGCGCGGCCGCCGGGATGCTGCCGCGGTCCTTGAGCGACACCGAGAGCACCTTGCCCTGCCCCTCGGTGCTGTCGAGCAGCGCCAGGGACACGCTGTCGCCGCGGATGCCGCGCGGGCTGGCGCTGTACGCGGTGGCCCCCAGCATGGGTGACTCGGGGTCGCTCAGCGGCGTGCTGAGCTCGCGCGTGGCGCGGTGGCGGATCATGTTGGCCACCACGCCGTGCTCGCGCGGCGAGCGGCCCGTGTAGATGGTCACGTGCCCCGGCGCGGTCATGGTGGCGCCGTGCTCGTAGCCCACGTGGTGGTGATACACGCCGCGCGCAGCCACGGTGCGAATGAGGCCGTCGGGTTCCAGCAGAGGAAAGAAGCGCTCGAGCGCGTTCATGCCCATCTGGTCGATGACCACGGACATCACGAGGCGCCCGCGAGGCACGGGGGCCGGCGGTGGGGCCTGCTCGGCGCACTGGCAGCCGGGCGGCAACAGGAAGAGCAAGGCCACCACGGCGATCGCGGCGCGCAGCAGGGAGCGTCCGACGCGAGGCCGGCGGCGAGAGGGGGGAGACGTGCCGTTCACCCTGCGTTGGTAGCGTGCGTGCGTGCGCCCGTAAACCCGTGTCACCAAAGAGTGACAATGCCGCGGTGGGCGTGGGCGGCAGAGTCCGGTAGGCTTCAGCCGATGTGGCCACGGTCGAAGCTGGTGTGCGCGCGCCTCGCGGTGCTGACCGTGGCGCTCGGCACCAGCGCCTGTGTGCGGCCCCCCCTCGAGCCGGGCTGCCCCACGCTCGGCGCGGGCGACCTGGTCATCTCGGAGATCCGCGGCGAGCAGGCGGGCACCGACACGCGCGGCCAGTGGGTGGAGCTCTACAACGCCAGCGCCGCCAGCGTGGCCCTCGCGGGCGTGCAGCTGGTGCTGCGTCCGCTGGCCTCGGCGGCCACCACCATCACGGTGCGTGACCGTCAGCTCAGCATCGCGAGCGGCGGCTACAGCGTGCTGGCCGTGGACCGCGTGTGCTCGTCCGAGGCGTGCGTGGACCGCCTGCCGCCCGACGCGGACTACGGCTTCGGCGAGGACTACACCAGCGACCTGCCGGCCGGCGCCATCGTGGAGGTGTGGTCCTGCGGCGTGCTGGTGGACTCGCTGCTGTACCGCGCGCTGCCGGACACGGGCACGCTGTCGCTCTCGGGGGCGGCTCCGCCGGACGCCGCGCTGAACGACGTGGCCAGCGACGACGCGGGCGAGGTCATCGCGCCCTTCTGCGCCGATGAGACGCTGGCGGTGGGCGGCACCGAGGTGGGCCTGCCGGGGACACCCGGCGCCCCCAACCTGGAGTGCCCGTGATGGTTGCGCGCACGTCACCACCCGGCTGGCTGTTGGCGCTCTCCATCGCCTTGGCGCTCGGGGCCTGCGGCGGCGCATCGTCTTCCGGGAGCGCAGGGCCCTACGACCGCGGGCGCGCGCAGGCGGCGCTGAGCGATGACCCTGGCCTTCTACTGGGGGAGTTTCCGCTGCGGGCCAACGCGGTGGTGGACGGCGACACCATCAAGGTGGGCGGGCTGGACGGCTCGCTGCGCCTCTTGGGGCTGGACGCCGAAGAGACCTTCAAGTCCGAGCGCGACCGGCGGGACTACGAAGCCGGCTGGGAGCAGTACCTGGCGTCGCGTCAAGCGCGCACCAGCCGCCCCATCAAGGTGCCCACGCCGCTGGGCGAAGAGGCCAAGTACTTCGCGCGCGACTTCTTCGAGGGGGTGCAGCGCGTGCGCATCGAGCGCGACCACCCACGCGAGCTGCGGGACCGCTACAACCGCTTCCTGGCGTACGTGTTCGTGGAGCGCGACGGCCGCTGGGTGAACTACAACGTGGAGTGCATCCGCGCCGGCATGAGCCCCTACTTCACCAAGTACGGCTACTCGCGCCGCTATCACGACGAGTTCGTGGAAGCCCAGCGGGAGGCGCGCGCCGCGCAGCGCGGCATCTGGGACCCTAGCAAGCAGCACTACACGGACTACGACGTGCGCCTCGCCTGGTGGGACGCGCGCGCCGACTTCGTGCAGGCCTTCGAGCGCGACGAAGAGGGGCGCACCGACTACATCGCGCTCACCAACTGGGACGCGCTGCGGCGGCTCGAGGCGGCCATGGGCGAGTACGTGACCATCCTGGCCACGGTGGGGGACATCCGGCAGAGCGACCGCGGCCCGACGCGCGTGATGCTCAGCCGGCGCATGTTCTCGGACGTGCCGGCCATCTTCTTCGACCCGTACGTGCTCGAAGACAGCCGCGTGCAGGCCTTCCAGGGCGAGTACATCCGCGTGCGCGGCCGCGTGCAGCAGTGGACCAACCCGTACAACGGGCGCGTGCAGCTGCAGGTGCGCGTGGACCAGGCCTCGCAAGTGGTGGTGCCGACATACGTGCCCCCAGGCAACGGAGACGCCTCTGCGGTCGATGAAGACGCCCCCGTCGATGAAGACGCGCCCGTAGACCCCGCTCCCAGCCCGGCCCCTCCTGCCCCGTCCCCACCCGTTCCTCCTCAGGTGACCCCATGAACCGCCCTTCCTGCTTGCCTGCTTCGGCCCCCCTCGCCCTCGTGGCGCTCTCCCTCGCGGCGTCCATCACAGGCTGCGGCGGCGACGGCCCCAGCGACCCTTGCGCAGGCCTGCTCCCCGGAGACCTGGTCATCAGCGAGGTCATGGCCAACCCGAGCGGCGCGGACGACGGGCGCGAGTGGGTGGAGATCCACAACCCGGGGTCGGCCGAGCTGTCACTCACGGGGCTCGAGCTGGTGCGCAGCGCGGAGGACGGCAGCGGCGCGCGCGCCCACGTGTTGGACACGGCAGACCTGCTGGCCGCGGGCGCCTACTACGTGCTGGGCGGCGTGCTGGACGCGGCGCGCCCCAGCTACGTGAACTACGGGTACGGCGACGCCCTGGGCGACTTCGGCAACACGTCGGGCCGCGTGGTGCTCCGCTGCGGTGACCGCGTGATCGACGAGGTGGTCTACCTGGACAGCACCGACGGGGCCTCGCGCGCCTACGACGGCGACCTGCCGCCGAACGCCACCGCCAACGACGACACCACCCGCTGGTGCGACAGCCCTGCCACGTTCTCGACAGGCGACTTCGGCTCGCCCGGCGTGCGCAACGCCTCGTGCGGAGGCAGCTCGCTAGGCCGCTGCAGCGAAGGCGGCGTGGAACGCGACACCATCCCGCCCACCGAGGGCGACCTGGTCATCACCGAGCTGCACCCCAACCCCATGGCCGTGGCCGATGGCGAGGGCGAGTGGTTCGAGGTGCTGGTGCAGGCCGAGGTGGACCTCAACGGGCTGCAGCTGGGCAAGGTGCCCGGCACCGTGCTCACCACGCTCTCGTCCAGCGAGTGCTTGAGCGTGAGCCCAGGGACCTACGTGCTGTTCGCGGCCGGCACCGACAGCGCCACCAATGGTGGACTGACCAACGTGGACTTCCTGGCCGACCTGGCGCTGAGCAACTCGGGGGGCAGCGTCTTCGTGGGCTACGCCGACGTGGTGCTGGACACGTTCACGTACACCAGCTCGGGAGACGGCGCGTCCACGCAGCTGGACCCACGCCACCTCACCTTCGACGAAAACGACGACGAGGCGCTCTGGTGCCGTAGCGCGGCGACGTACGGCGACGGTGACCGCGGCACCCCCGGTGGCGCCAACATGCAGTGCATGTTCCCGCTGCCCGAAGGCATGTGCGACGCCGGCGGAGGGACGCTGCGGCAGATCGTGCCGCCCGTGCTGGGCGACGTGGTGATCACGGAGCTCATGCCCGACTCGGGTGCCGTGGGCGACACGGCCGGCGAGTGGTTCGAGGTGTACTTCGCGAGCGACGCGGACCTGAACGGCCTCGAGATGGGCACCACGCTGGGCTCTGTGGGCTACCGCATCGAGCAAGAGGCCTGCCTGCGCGTGACGGCCGGCAGCTACGTGGTCTTCGCCAAGGACGCAGCGGGCGCCAATGGCGGGCTGCCGGGCACCCCCATCGACTACGACACGCTCACGCTGGGCAACAGCGCCACCTCCGCGGAACCCGGGACGCTCTTCGTGGGCCTCGACGGCACCGCGCTGGACGTGGCCAACTGGTTCACGTCGGACGCGGGTGTGGCCCGCAGCCTGGACGTGGACGCGCTGGATGCGGATGAGAACCAGACCGAGGCGAACTGGTGCGCGGCCGCGGCCACCGACACCTATGGCGCGGGCGACCGCGGCACTCCCGGCGCAGCCAACCCGGCCTGCCCCTTCGTGCTGCCGCCGGGCCAGTGCCTGGACAACGGCATCCCGCGCGCCATCGACCTGCCCGTGGCAAGTGAGCTGGTCATCACCGAGGTGCTGCCCGACTCGTCGGCCGTGGACGACACCTTCGGCGAGTGGTTCGAGGTGTACGCGAGCGCGCCCGTGGACCTGAACGGGTTGCAGGTGGGCACCACCTTCGGGTCGCCCAGCTTCACGCTCACTCAGGACGACTGTGTGACGCTCGCCGCCGGCGACTACGTGCTGTTCGCCCGCAACGGCGACACCGGCGTGAACGGTGGCCTCCCGCTGACCGCCATCGAGTGGGGCGGCACGCTCAGCAACGACCCGGGCTCGCTCTTCATCGGCGTGGGCGACGCGCTGCTGGACTCGGTGGCGTGGAGCAGCTCGCCCACCGGCGCCTCGCTACAGCTCGAAGTCGCCGACTACGACCACACCACCAATGACGCGTTCCGCGATGCGGCGTGCGACGGGAGCAGCGCATACGGCGCGGGCGATCTCGGCACGCCGGGGATGGCGAACGTCATGTGCCCCTTCGTGCTGCCGCCAGGGCAGTGCCTCGACGGAGGGACACCGCGCGCCATCGTGCCGCCCGTCGCGGGCGACGTGGTCATCACGGAGATCATGCCCGACACCGGGGCGGTGGACGACGTGGACGGTGAGTGGTTCGAGGTGTACTTCGCGAGCGCCGCAGACCTGAACGGCCTGCAGATGGGCACCACCAGCGGCACGGTGGCGTACGCCATCATGGAAGATGACTGCCGCCGCGTGACGGCCGGGAGCTACGTGGTGTTCTCCAAGAACGCGGCGGGCGCGAACGGCGGCCTGCCCGGCGGGGCCGTGGACTTCAACACGCTCACGCTGGGCAACAGCGCCACCCAGGGCAGCCCGGGGACGCTCTTCGTGGGGGTGAACGACACCGTGCTGGACACCGCCAACTGGTTCGGCTCGAGCACCGGCGTGGCGCAGAGCCTGGACCCCGACGCGCTCGACGCCACCATGAACGAGACCGCAGTCAACTGGTGCGCGGCCGCCCTCGGAGACACCTATGGCGCAGGCGACCGGGGCACTCCAGGTGCAGCCAACCCGGAGTGTCCGCTGGTGCTGCAGCCCGGGGAGTGCGGCGACAACGGGACGGCGCGCGCGATCGTGACGCCCGGGGTGGGCGACCTGATCATCACCGAGGTGATGGCCGACCCGGCTGCCGTGGGGGACACCCTCGGCGAGTGGTTCGAGGTGTACGTGGCCACCGACGTGGACCTGAATGGGCTTCAGGCCGGCACGACCTTCGGCATGCCCAGCCTGATGGTCACGCAGGCCGACTGCCTGCGGGTCACCTCGGGTTCGTACGTGCTGTTCGCGCGCAACACCACCATGGGCACGAACGGTGGCCTCCCCCCCGGCGCCATCGGCTACACCTTCAACCTGGCCAACGACCCGGGCTCGCTCTTCATCGGCGTGAACGGCGCGCTGGTGGACGAGGTGGCGTGGACCAGCCCTCCCACGGGCGCGTCGCTGCAGCTCGAGCCCGCAGACTACGACGAGGCGCTCAACGACGCGCTGCGCATGGTCGCGTGCGATGGCACCACGGTCTACGGCGCAGGTGACACAGGCACACCGGGCGCAGCGAACCTCGACTGCCTCGACGCGGGCGAGTGTTGGGACGGAACGAGCGCGCGAGCCATCGTCACGCCGGTGGTGGGCGACCTGTACATCAACGAGGTGATGCCCAACCCGACCGCAGCGAGCGAAGGTCCTTCCGAGTGGTTCGAGCTCGTGGCCACGGCCGATGTGGATCTCAACGGCTTGGTGGTCGCCAATGCCGCGACCACGCTCCCCGAGCTGGGCGGCGACGACTGCCTGGCCGTCACGGCCGATCAGTTCGTGGTCTTCGCGCGGGGCACGGACGCTTCCGCCAACGGCGGCCTCCCTGCGGTGGACTTCGTCTACAGCCAGTCAGCGCCCACGCTCGGCTTGTTGAACACCAACGGCACCCTGTCGATCAGCCACGAGAGCGTGCTGCTCGATGCGGTGACCTGGACCGCCACCCTGGACGGACGGTCTCGCTCGCTCATCGCCGGCCAGACCACGCCGCACGTGGACAACGACACGCTCACCAACTGGTGCAACGAAACGGTGCTCTACGGCCCCATGGCCAACGGAACGCTGGCACGCCGGGCTCCGCGAACCTATGCGTCCCGTGAGCCCCTCCCGCCTGACCGTGCTCGCCGCGAGCCTGCTGCTGGGTGGCTGCTTCCCCGAGTCCGAGGGAAGCGGCTGCGGGCCCAGCCGGGCCGTGGTGGAGCGCGTGATCGACGGAGACACGGTGGAGCTCGATAGCGGTGAGCGCGTGCGCTACCTGCTGGTGGACACGCCCGAGAACACCACCAGCGTGGAGTGCTTCGGCGTGGAGGCCACCGCCTTCAACCGCGCGCTGGTAGAGGGCCGCGAGGTGCGCCTCACCTATGACCTGGAGTGCACGGACCGCTTCGGCCGGCTGCTGGCCTACGTGGAGATCGAGGGCCGCAGCGTGAACCAGGAGCTGGTCGAGCAGGGCTACGCGTGCGTGCTGCAGATCCCGCCCAACGGCGTGGACCTCGCGCCGCTCTACATGGACCTCGAGACGCGCGCCGTGGACGAGGGCCGCGGGCTGTGGTCCGCCTGCGTGGACAGCCCATGCTGAGGCACACGGCGGCGACGTGGCTGGGGGTCATGGTGGCGGTCACGCTGCTGCTGGCGCTCGCGCCGCGCACTGCGCGTGCCGTGCAGTACGAGATGCTCATCGACGTGGACAACGAGGAGGACCTGCAGGAGCTCTTCACCACCGGGCAAATCTCGGAGGACACGTGGAACACGCTGGTGCAGATCATGCGCCGTGGCGTGGACTTGAACCGCGCCGACCGCGAGGCGCTGTATGCGCTGCCCAACCTCACCTACGAGGACGTGGACGCCATCCTGGCCTACCGCCAAGAGGCCGGCGTGCTCAACGACCCGGCCGCGCTGGTGCCCGCGGGCGTGCTCACGGCGGAGCAGTTGCTGCAGATCGCGCCGTTCCTGACCGTGGGCGAGGAGTTCCGGCCGCTGAGCGCCACCAACGGCCGCGTGCGCTTCCAGATGGTGGGCTCGCCGGCCGACGACCGCGCGCCGTCCATGGCGCTGCAGGCGCGCGTGAGCACGCTGCGGCACCTGTCGCTGGGGCTGGCCATGGTCACCACGCGCCTGCGCCTGGGCGACCTGCGCTACGACCCCACGCGCGACGCGCTCTCGGCCGAGGGGCAGCGCACCCGCCTGCACGTGCCCAAGTTCTTCGTGCGCTGGGAGGGCGACCACGCCGAGGTGCTGCTGGGCACGTTCCGCGCCGGCTTCGGTCAGCGCCTGACCTTCGACAACTCGGACCGCTTCACGCCCAACGGCGTCTACGCCGACGACGCGGTGTTCTGGAACCCCAGCATGAGCACCAGCTGCCGCGACTCCACCGGCGAGCTGAGCGCGTCGCCGTGCATCGGACCGGAGGGCCCAGGAGCGCGTCACCAGCGACCTGCGCTGGCGCAACAGCCTCATGGGTGTGGCCGTAGGCGCGGAGCACCTGTCGCTCGGCGAGGGCTGGCTGCAGCTCTACGCGTTCGGCTCGTATCAGCCGCAGAGCATCTACCAGTACGAGATCTACGACCGCGGCCGCTGCGACGACCCACGCAACGACGGCGACGCCGCCTGCGCTGCGCCCGACATCTATCGGCGCCGCGACGACTTGCTCGAGCCCACCAGCGAGTTCTCGTTCATGACGCTGGACAACGTGTACGCCGAGGCGCTCGGCGGCGGCAACGTGAGCTACTTCTTCAACCGCCGCGCCCACGTGGGCGTCACGGGCTACGCCGCTCACTCGCGCTTCCTGACCGAGGGCATGGACCTCGACTTCCAGGAGTGGTCGCCGCGCCCCTTCGGCGGGGGCGTGTACGGCGCCGTGGGCGTGGACGCCGCCGTCGGGCGCGGGCCCTGGGACCTCTTCCTCGAGGTGGCGCACTCGTTCGACGACCAGCTCGACGGCGGCGGTGGCATCGGCGCCATCGCGCGCAGCACCATCACCTGGGACCGCCAGGAGCTCGAGCTGACCACGCGCTACTACGACGAAGACTTCGCCAACCCCTACGCGCGCCCCATCGCCGCGCCCGACGAGCAGGACGGCAACCGTGCCCGCGACGAGGTGGGCGGCCGCGTCCGCTACACGGGCACCGTGGCCAACGTGCTGAACCTGCGCGCCTCGGCCGACCTGTGGAGCCGGCCCTCGGACCGCCAGCTGCAGCTGCTGGCCTTCGTGCGCGCGGACCTCGCGGTGGGTGAGGTGGTGAACCCGGGCCTGTGGTTCCAGTTCCAGGACAAGGACCTGCAGTCGAGCGGACACACCGACGTGTGCTACTCCACCAGCACCGAGGACGACGAGAACGGCGAGCCCATCCCGTGCACGGGGCAGCAGTACCAGATCACGGCGCGGCTGCGCGTGGCCCTCGGGCGGCGTTTCTACTCGCTGTTGGCGCAGGTGCGGCACGAGTGGCTGGACGACGGGTCCACGCTCTTCGACAACGGCATGCGCCAGGACTCGTCCGCGTTCTTGAGCTTCCGCGGCAACCCCATCGACCCGCTGCGCTTCGTGCTGCGCGTGCGCTTC